>CAMDRL010000074.1 GCA_945906835.1 Rickettsia typhi | reverse complement strand
CTTTAGCTGCTTTTAATGACAAGAAAAATAATTAAAAAAATTAAAGAAAATTTATGAAAGATTTATTGGGGGATTTGCAACAGCCCCAATATTGCAATTACTGGATAAATTACAGACCTTGTAATTCTAAAAACCATTCTTAAATCATTTCGTGAAGCTAAGGTTTTAATTCATTTAAGTTGAATTTTTTGAAACCTGATCATTTTTAAATAATTAGAATTATTTCTGTTTAAGGCAAATTTTCTAGTCTTTGTCATTTCTACACTTTGCTGTCATTCACGCCTTCGCGGGAATGACAAAGAGATACAGGAGTGACAAAGATAGTGAAAAAATGTCTTAGACTAAAACAATCAAAAAACAAATAAGGACTAAATATGGGAAAAGTAATTGGTATTGACCTTGGAACCACCAACTCTTGCGTATCAATCATGGAAGGTAAAATTCCTAAAGTTATTGAAAATTCAGAAGGCGCAAGAACCACACCGTCAATTGTAGGGTTTTTGGCAAATGGTGAAAAAGCTGTTGGCGCATCTGCAAAAAGACAAGGCGTGACTAATCCAAAAAATACCATTTTTGGTATTAAAAGATTAATCGGCAGAAGATTTGATGATCCACTAACTAAAAAAGATCAAGACCTTGTGCCTTACTCAATTGTTGCTTCAGGCAATGGTGATGCATGGGTTGATATTAAAGGCGAAAAATTTTCTCCAAGCCAAATTTCAGCAATGGTTTTAACCAAAATGAAAGAAACTGCAGAAAGTTATTTGGGTGAAAAAGTTGACCAAGCTGTAATTACAGTTCCTGCTTATTTCAATGACTCACAAAGACAAGCAACTAAAGATGCAGGCAAAATTGCTGGTTTAGAAGTTTTAAGAATTATTAATGAACCAACTGCTGCTGCACTTGCTTACGGTTTAGACAAAAAAGGCAACCAAACAATTGTGGTTTACGATTTGGGTGGTGGCACTTTCGATGTATCAATTCTTGAAATTGGTGATGGCGTTTTTGAAGTTAAAGCAACCAACGGCGACACTTTCCTTGGTGGTGAAGACTTCGACATGAGAATTTTACAATTCTTGGCTGATGAATTCAAAAGAGATAATGGCATTGATTTAACCAAAGATCCTTTGGCTTTACAGCGTTTAAAAGAAACTGCTGAAAAAGCAAAAATTGAACTTTCAACACTTTCTGAAACTGAAATTAATTTGCCTTATATAACTGCTGACGCAAGTGGCCCTAAGCATCTTAATGTTAAGTTAACTCGCGCTAAACTTGAACAGTTGGTTGATGATTTGATTTCTAGAACCATTGCACCTTGTGAAAATGCTTTGAAAGATTCTGGCTTGAAAGCTTCTGATATTCATGAAGTGATTTTGGTGGGCGGTATGACTCGTATGCCAAAAGTTGTTGAAACTGTTAAAAAATTCTTTGGTAAAGAACCAAGCAAAGGCGTGAATCCTGATGAAGTTGTGGCTATTGGTGCGGCAATTCAAGCAGCAGTCTTACAAGGCGATGTGAAAGATGTGTTACTATTAGATGTAACTCCACTTTCACTTGGTATTGAAACTGCTGGCGGCGTGTTCACTCGTTTGATTGATCGCAATACCACAATTCCAACTAATAAGAGCCAAGTATTCTCAACTGCCGCGGATAATCAAACTGCGGTTACAATTAAAGTTTTCCAAGGCGAAAGAGATATTGCGGTTCACAATAAAGTTCTTGGTGAGTTTAATTTAGAAGGAATTGCCCCTGCTCCACGCGGCATGCCACAAATTGAAGTGTCTTTTGATATTGATGCTAACGGTGTGGTAAAAGTTTCTGCTAAAGATAAAGCTACTAACAAAGAGCAACAAATTAGAATTCAATCTTCTGGCGGTTTATCTGAAGATGAAATTCAAAAAATGGTGAAAGATGCGGAAGTTAATGCTGCCTCTGACAAGACAAGAAAAGATTTTGTTGAAGCTAAAAATCAAGCTGACGCTGCTGTTTATGAAACTGAAAAAAGTTTGAAAGAACATGGCGACAAAATTGAACCAGCAACTAAAGCGGAAGTTGAAGCTGAAATTCAAAAAGTGAAAGATGTTTTGGCTAAAGAAAATGCTGAAAGCTCTGAATTAAAAGCAGCAACTGAAAGCCTAATGCAACATGCTATGAAAGTTGGTGAGGCGATTTACAAAGCTGGTCAAGCTGGTGGAGCTGATGATGGCAATAATGGTAGCAGATCTGCTGAAGATAATTCTCAAGCTTCTAAATCTGGCGAAAAAGTTGTAGATGCGGAATATGAAGAAGTGAAAAATGAGAAAAAAGATTCTTAGGAATGTTTGATTTTGTAAGTTTTAAAAAAAGGCGGATCATTTTTTGATCCGCCTTTTTTTGTAAAAATAAAGAATTTTGAAAATTGAGTTTGATTTTGAACCAACAGCAATAAGGTTTTATACCAAATCTAAAATTTATTGATATTTCTTGATTTGGTATATCGGGGATCTCCACTAAGTGGGGCGCACCTAATGGTGCGTAAAAATAAATCTATACCGTATCTAAAGAATTTAGATTTGGTATAAGCCTCAAAAAAGTTGCCGCCGGCGGCAACTTTTTACCATTTAATTAAATTAAAACATCTTCAATCAATAACTGAACTTTCTCAACTCCCATCCAGCTGGTGATGTTTAGCTGCCCAGCCACATTCATTGGCTTAGTCATTTTTGGATCTAATAAAATATCTCCAAGCGCCGTGCCAAAACTTCTAAAAGAAACAGCTTGTAAATTTCCACTAAAACCTAAAGTGGTTTTGTAAGAGAAAATACAGCTAATATGCTCTGCTGTTTTGCCAATTAAATTGGCTTTTACTTTTTGTAAATCACGAATGATGAATTTTGGTTTGGAATTTCCCATGCCAAATGGTTCTAACTTTGAAAGCTCTTTGAGTAATTCAATATTTACTTGTGGCAAATCAAGTTTTGCAGCAAAAAACATGTCTTTTTTAGAGCCAAATTCTGCAACTTTTTCTTTAAGATTTTCGTTGAAGAATTTATGTAGATCAGGAATTTTTTCTTCTAAAACTGAGAATCCACCTGCCATGGCGTGACCTCCGCCTTCAATAAGTAAAGCTTCTAAACGCGCTTGTAAAATTGCTGAACCAAAATCAACACCCGTAATTGAGCGGCATGAAGCCTTGCCTTTGCCATCTTTAATGGTTATTACTGCAACTGGTTTATTGTAAATATCTTTTAAGCGAGAAGCCACAATTCCAATTACACCTTGATGCCACGAATTTGAAACTGCAAAAATTACTGAATCATTTACACCAAATCCACCAACAGATTTTTCTAATTGTGCCACTGCTTCTTCTTGAATTTTTGTTTCAATTTCTTTGCGTTGCTTGTTGAATTCTTCAAGCTGCATGGCAATTTCTTGCACTTCTGATTCATCTTCACTTGATAAAATTCTGGCACCTAAATCAGATTTTCCAACCCGTCCTCCAGCGTTAATTCTGGGACCTAAAATGAATCCTAAATGGTAAGAATTTGGCTCTTCATCAAGCCCTGCTAAATCACAAATTGCACGAAGACCAAGATTTTCACGAGCCTTTAGAACTTTCAACCCCTGTGCCACAAAAGCTCTGTTCACCCCCGTTAAAGGCATTACATCACAAACGGTTCCAAGGGCAACAAGGTCAAGAAGTTGCATTAATTTTGGTTCAGAAATTTTCTTTTCTTGATAAAAACCAACATCACGCAAAACTTTATTAACAGCCACAGCGAATAAAAAACTTACACCAGCTGCGCAAAGATTTTTGTGGGGGAATTTTTCGTCGATGCGGTTGGGGTTTATTACTGCTAAGGCTTCTGGTTTTTCGGTTACTCCAATGTGATGATCAATTACAATCAGCTCTAAACCAGCTTTAGCAGCCGCCTCTAGAGGTTCAAAAGCTACAGTTCCACAATCAACTGTGATTACTAAATCAGTGCCAGATTTTTTTAAATTCAAAAGTGCTGAGGTGTTGGGGCCATATCCCTCAAGAGCGCGATCAGGAACATAAATTCCCACATCAACACCAACTTCACGAAAAAATCTTTTTAATAAAGCTGAAGAAGTTGCGCCGTCAACATCGTAATCAGCGAAAATTGTAATTTTTTTATTGAGTTTAATTGCTTCAACCACATGTGCCACCGCCTCTTGCATATCAAGCAATTCAAAGGGATTTGGTAAGTTAGTTTTTATTTTTGGATCTAGAAAATTTTCAATTTCATCAAGTTCAATTTCTTTAGCTGCTAATATTTTTGAAAGAGCGTCTGATAATTCCATTTTCTGACGAATTGCTACGGCAAGGCGTTCGTCGAAGGTTTTTTGTTGCCAGTTGAGGTTGAGGATTGAGGTGCCAAGATTGTGGTTCATGGTTTGATGGTTCTGTTAAATCCATCGAAATCGATGGGTTAAGATAAATATTTTTTAGTTGCAAGTGATTGGAGCGCGGTTACTAAGTGCGGGGTGGCAATAGGAAGATCGCACTCTTTTTAGGATTCGTAAATCACCCGTCTCAAGCGCCAGAATAAAATTATTTGGCGCTTGATCCACCCTCTTTTGCAAAGAGGGCTTTTGCGCTAAATATCTGCGTAACAAATTTTTTCTTTTTTAGCACCCGGATGAGTCACTGCACCGAACCTTGCTGAACCAACAGTTTGAGCGTATTTCCACAAAGTTCCGCTTTGGTAATCATTTTCTCTTGGCTTCCATGCGGCTTTTCTGGTGGTAATTTCTGCGTCAGTTAAATCAACATCAATTGCGCCATTAATTGCATCAATTGTAATTTGATCGCCATCTTTTAACAGTGCAATCATACCGCCTTTGGCAGCTTCAGGGCTGACATGTCCGATACAGAACCCTCTGGTACCGCCAGAAAATCTGCCATCAGTAATCAAGGCAACTTTATTGCCCATGCCTTGTCCATAAATTGCCGCAGTTGTGGCAAGCATTTCGCGCATTCCAGGACCACCAACTGGGCCTTCGTAGCGGATGATTAGAACATCACCTTCTTTGTATTTTTTTTGTTCAACTGCTTTAAAACATTCTTCTTCTGAATCAAAACACAAAGCACTTCCCGTGAAAACTAAGGCTTCATTTTGCATTCCCGCAACCTTTACAATCGCGCCGTCGGTAGCCAAATTACCTTTTAAAACCACCACACCACCAGTTGCTGAAAGCGGCTTTTCAGGTCTGTAAACCACATCTTGTTTTTCGTTAAATTTAATATCAGCTAAATTTTCTGCCATGGTTTTACCAGTTACGGTCAAACAATCGCCATGTAAGAAACCTGCATCTAACAACACTTTCAAAATCATTTGCACGCCACCCGCTTCGTACAAATCTTTCGCCACATATTTTCCACCCGGTTTCATGTCGGTAATGTAGGGGGTTTTTTTGAAAATTTTAGCAATGTCAAAAATATCAAAATCAATGCCGCATTCACTTGCCATTGCTGGAAGATGAAGCGCCGCATTAGTTGAGCCACCAGTTGCTGCAACAATTACCGCAGCATTTTCTAATGCTTTTAAAGTTACAATATCTCTTGGACGAATATTTTTTTCGATCAAATTCATTACCGCCTTACCTGAAGCGTAAGCATATTCATCTCTTGATTCATAAGGTGCAGGAGCGCCTGATGAGCCAGGTAATGCCAAACCAATTGCCTCACTTACGCATGCCATGGTATTGGCAGTGAACTGTCCACCGCAAGCCCCAGCACTTGGACAAGCCGCTTTGGCAAGAAACCTCAAATCTTCTTCCGACATTTTTCCAGCATCTCTTTGACCTACAGCCTCAAAGACATCAACAATTGTTACATCTTTACCCTTAAATCTACCAGGTAAGATTGAACCGCCATACATAAAGACCGAAGGCACATTCAAGCGCAACATTGACATCATCATACCAGGTAAAGATTTATCACATCCAGCAATTCCAACAAGCGCATCGTAGCAATGCCCACGCACTGTCACCTCAATTGAATCAGCAATAACTTCACGAGAAACCAAAGAAGATTTCATACCTTGATGACCATTAGCAATGCCATCAGTTACAGTGATTGTAGTAAATTCTCTTGGCGTTCCACCAGCATCTTTAACACCTTTTTTTGCAGGCTGGGCTTGGCGTTGCAGGGCGATATTACAAGGTGCAGCTTCATTCCAAGCACTTACCACGCCCACGAAAGGTTTTTGCAAATCTTCTTCTGATAAACCTTCTTGGTAAAGGTCGGTCTTAATGTTGTAAAGCATGGTTTTTCTACCTTCGCAGCCATGAGAGCTGGTTACATAACGAGATGGAAGTTTTGATTTGTTGAATTTTGACATGTTTTGGAAAATTAAAATGATACAAAAAATACTTTAGCGGCAATACTCATAGATCTTTTTTTTAAGATCAATTTGGAATAAATCTTTATTCTGATGATTGCTTATACCAATTCCCATCTTTAATTAACTTTTTATGCTTCATCTTTTTGGTCTAAAATTTAGAATAAAAACCTTATGTACATCTATGTACATGCGGCTTTTCTTCTAAATTTTATCCTCAAAAATATTTCGCCTAAAAAGTTAATTAAA
>CAMDRL010000073.1 GCA_945906835.1 Rickettsia typhi | reverse complement strand
AAGCCTAATTTTGAAGTTATTGAAGAGGCGCAGGAAAAATTGCTTTTGCAAAAAGCCCAGAAGGAAGTTCTTAAAAGAGCTGAAACTCAAGATGTTTTGAGAAATATAGTTATAAAAATTAATGCCAAGTTACATGAAGAAACATTTGCTGGCCTAATATCTGCAATGCTTAATAAAAAAGAACAATTAGCAATTTTAAAAGAAAATTTATTTGGAATTGAAGGTGTGATTGATGAGGTTTTTAAGAATTTTTCGGTGGTAAAAAATTCTAGTGAAGAGGAAATTTTTGCTGAATTTCTTTCTACCGCTCATGTCATCCCTTCGCATGACGGGATCCATGGAGTTTTAAAGTTGACTACAGCCCTAGAAGAAAGCAACCTTGTAACCAATAAAAAAATTGCCACAGCAATTAAAGATTTTTTACAAAACCCTACTCTTAAAAATTTTTCAACTTACCATCAAGCCTTCTTCACCAAAGAAAATGAACCCAGAAAAATTAATGGCAAAGTTTTAGAAAACCCTGATTTGGCAAGAATATGCCAAGATCAAAGAAAGTTAATTATCCAATTTTTAGATAGACTAAACTCTCACAAAATCTGCAATTCCACCGCCCTACTTTTAAAATTTGTTGATCAAATTTTAGAAATTTATGCTCAACTTAAAAATCAAAACTCTCTTTTAGATTACAATGATTTGATCATTGAAACCAACAGATTGCTCAACAATCCAAACTTTTCAGATTGGGTAAAGTTAAAAATGGATGGTCTATTTGATCATATTTTAATTGATGAATCACAAGATACTAATCATCAACAATGGAATATTATTAAATCTTTAACTGAAGATTTTTTTTCGGGATTAGGTGCTACCAACAAAGATCGCACAATTTTTATTGTTGGTGATGAGAAGCAGTCAATTTATAGCTTTCAAGGCGCTGAACCAAATATTAGCCAAGAAATTTTTTCTTATTTTTCAGAAAAGTTAAAAGATCATTCAAATAAATTGCTCAAGATTGATTTGAATAGCTCTTTTCGTTCTCTTGAAACTGTTTTAAAGGTAGTTGATAAAACTTTTGAGGATGAAAAACAACAATTAGCAATTACAAAAATCAGCGATTTTCAGGGTCATATTGCCATTAGAGACGGAATTGGAAGATTTGAAATTTGGCCACAAATAAAAACTAAAAAAGCAGAGAAAACTGCCATATCTTATGAATGGAAAGTCGATTTTTCGCCTCAAGAAAATTATTACGAACAAGAATTTTTAGCTGAATTTATTGCTCTAAAAATTAAATCATTAGTGGAATCAGGCTATATTTTAGAAGGCTTTAATAGAGCTGTGAAATATGGTGATTTTATGATTTTATTACGAAACCGTAAAAATGGTCTTGATAAAAATCTGACTAAATTTTTTCACAAATATTCAATTCCCAGTGCCAGCCCCAGTAAGATAAATTTTGCTGATAATATCATAATTCAAGACTTACTTGCAGCAGCCAAATTTGCGCTTTTCCCTTACGATGATTTAAATTTAGCCTGTCTTTTGAAATCACCTATTTTTTCTGTTAATGAAGAGGAATTATTTGAAATTTGTTTAGTCAAAAACAACAATCAGATCTCTATTTATGAAGCTATAGCACATTTGCCAAAATTTTCTAAGACATTTCAAAAGCTTGCAGATTTAATAAAAAACTCACAAGAATTAAACTGTTTTGAATTTTTTAACTCTTTACTAAATGAAGATAATTCTCACAAAAAAATTATTAGTCGCTTTGACCAAGAAAGCTTAGAAACATTGGATAAATTCATTCTTAAAACTTTTGATTTTTGCCAGAACTTTTCAAATGATTTACATAAATTTTTAGATTTTATAGAAAAATTAAATCCAGAATTATCACTTTCAAATAGCAAAAATAATCAGGTTCTCATTACCACCGTTCATTCAGCAAAAGGTTTGCAAGCACCAATTGTCTTACTTCCCGACTGTTGCTTTAATTTTAATCAACTTCCAAGTTCTAAAGAGAAAATTTCTTGGATGGAGTTTAATGGTTATAAATTGCCAATTTGGTGTGCTAAAAAAGATGAGGAAAATCAATTATTAAAGAACCATCGCCAAGAAAAAAATAATGATGCCAAAGATGAATATTCAAGATTGCTTTATGTGGCGATGACGCGTGCTGAAAATGAGCTTTATGTTGGTGGCTTTGGCAGTTCTAACGATGAAGATTCTTGGTATAATTTGATTAAAAAGTCAGTGATTGGTGAAGCTTGGCAAGAAGAGTTTTTGGATGAGGAAAGTAAAGATCTTGCTGGTGATAAGTTTGAGATTGAGAATGTTTTGTATGGAGTTGGCGAAAAAAGTAAAAAAGAGATCCTGAAACAAGTTCAAGATGAAGATGCTATAAGAGATGATGGCGATAATACAAAATCTGATAACAAAGAAATAGAATATAAAAACTTCATCAATAACAAGTTAATAACCAAAGCAACTCAAAGCTCACAAGTCCAAATCAATCAATCTCAAATTAGAGGCAAATTAATTCACAAAATTTTAGAGGTTATTGGCAAAAATTCTAAAGAAGATAAAGAATGGCTAATGAATCTAAGCAAAAAGATTGTTTCTAATGAGACTTTCTTAAACAAAGAAAGTCGGATAGAAATTTTAGAAATGATTAACAAATTTTTATCATCAGAGCAATTTGAAAATTTATTTTCAGGAGAAATAAAATGTGAAGTTCCAATAATTGGCGAGATAAATAATCAGATGGTAAATGCCAGAATTGATCTTTTAGTTATTACAGAAAACAGCATCTTAATTATTGATTACAAAACTGATAAAGTGGCTCCAAATAAGATCTCTTCTGAATATTCACAGCAATTAAAAATTTATGAAAAATTGATAAAAAACCTTTATCCAAACCATGAAATCAGAAGTGCGATTTTGTGGCTGGAATCTTTGAGACTGGATATGTTGTAACTTTTATTCAGCTGATTTTCCATTGACAATATTTTGACGCAATCTTTTAGCATTGGCGCCATCTACAGATGAATCTGGTATCTCTTTAACTGCAGAACTTAAAACTTTCCTTAAATCATCTTTTACTAATAATTCAAATTTGAGTGGTGCACTTCCTTCATTATTTTTATTGTGATAATCAACTAAAACCCTTTTATCTAAAGTTGTTAAATTCCCCCAAATTTTTTCTTCTTTAAAGCTAAGCTCTGAATCCTGAATAATATTTCTTAATCTGTTTAAGGCTCTTACAAATTTATTAGCGAATACATTATCTTGATTTTTGTTCGCCCTTTTAATTAAAGCTTCTATTTTTAAATCTGGCTTAGAACCACATTTTTGTTCTAATCTTCTTGCTAAATCACTTTCTTGTTGCATTGCAAATTCAGAAAAAGTTTTAGACTCCTTAAGGCTTGGAACAACTAAATGTTTAAGCTTAAATTCTATTTTTAAACTTTCTAAAGTTTTTCGTTTAGAATCTTGCAAATTTGTTTGTTGTGGCAATTTAGGTTTGGTCGCCGCCGCGTCTTGTAGATCTAAAATTACCGGTTTCTCTAAAGCTAGATTTTTCTTAACAGCTTGTTGAGTTTGAATTATTGGCTTCTTTGGAGATAAATCCTTCTTAATTACTTGCTGATTTAAATCTTCTGCTTTTTTTGGCGCCACATAAGGCTTTTCCTTCTTAATCGAATCTTTCTCTCTCTTTAAAGCTTCAGCCCGTTTATCTTTAATAATACTTTCTTCATCCTTAATGGCTTTTGCAAGATTATGATCTAATTTTGAATGTAATAAATCAAAATGCCGGCCATCATGAAAAAGATATATGGTATTTTTGGATAATTTCATATCAACATTATCTTTATCCACCAGCGTTAATGGACGACAACGATTTTGAAGAGGAAAAGGAAATATTGGTATTAACATTTTAATAACAGAGTTCATATCAAGACCACTCTGTTTATCCATCGTTTTTGGATCAGCTAAATATTTTCTTTGCTGCTCTTGATCTTCTGGATTTCCTTTATATCCAATTTGTTTATTTTCTTCAAAGCTGGTATTTTTGAATAAAAGCACTGACAACTTATTAACCACATTATCTTTGCCATTAGTTTCAGCGGTTAGCTTATAAAAATCTTGATAGGTGAGATTTTCTTTTTGCAGCTTTGCTAAAATTTCATCAACCGCCTCTTTTTCTTCTTCTTTATTAGCACCTTTTAATTCACCTACCCATTTTTTTAAATTTTCTTTAAACTTATCAAAACTTTCAACATTATTAACACATTTTGCCAATATTCCAACAATTGATGCGTGTAAAGCACAAAATCCATCACCCTTAATTTCCTGAAAAAAAGGAAAATTATTAGCTAATTCTTCAATTACCTCTTGATGATTTTCTATAAGATTTCTTCTGGAAGATTTTATATAGCTATCAGTGCGAGTAACCTTTGAAGCTATGGCACCAGCCCTTTTATTGTCTGAATCACTTTTATCATCTTCACGACTCCATTTAGGCTGATACCAACTCTTTTGATCTTTACTAGGTTTTGACATAATGCTGCACGAAGTTATTACTTGGTTTATCTTTAAACTTTTTACCGATCTTTTTGTATACTATTTTTTATGACTTAGTGCAAGAGGTTATTTATTTATGAAAGCTAAAATTCCAATTCTTTTAATAACAAACTAACGATCCAGCTCTTTTGAAAGTACATTCAAAAGCTGCATAGAAAAATTACTAAATCTTTCAGAAAATTGATTAACTTTGTCAGAAAAAACATTGTAGAAAAAAACTGCTGGAATTGCTGCAAAGAGACCAATTCCCGTTGCCAAAAGTGCCTCAGCAATTCCTGGAGCAACTACGGCAAGACTGGTATTTTTACTAATGGCAATACCTTGAAAACTGTTCATAATACCCCAAACCGTACCAAATAGACCAACGAAAGGAGTTGCAGAGCCAACAATTGCTAAGAAGCTTAACCCAGATTCTAATTTCTGAATTGATCTATTGGAAGAAACTTGCATTACAACCATCAGCCTATCTTTTAAAGAAGATTTTTTATCTCCACCATCTTGGATAATTTGTTTAATATTATTTGATTTCCACTCTTTCATGCAAGATAGAAAAATACGAGCCAAAGGATGATTACCATTCTTTTTTGCTTCAGAGTAAACTTCTTCAAGTATACCAGTTTCAAAAGATGCCTCAAACTTGTTACTTCTGCTTTTTAGAACATTAAATTTTATGATTTTGTCAAAAATAATTGTCCATGACCAAATTGAAGCTATCAATAAAAGCAACATTACAAACTGAACAACCATGTCAGCTTGAGTGATTAAGTTTAATATTGAGACTGATGATGAAGCGTGTTCCATAAATTTTGTTTATTTTTAGTATTAATTTTAAATATTTTCCATTGCATATTACCCTATCGTCATTCCCACAAAGGCGGGAATCTAGTTTTTGATGCACTTTCTGGATTCCCGCCTTTGTGGGAATAGCAAGAAAACTCTAATTTTCTATTACTTCTCTTTTTCCAGATATATTTGGAGCAGAAATAACGCCTTCTTCTTCCATTTTTTCCACTAAAGTTGCCGCACGATTATAACCAATTCTCAATTGTCTTTGTATATAACTTATTGAGGCTTTTTTATCGCGCCTAACAATTGCCACGGCTTTAGAATATAAATCATCTCCACCTTCTGATCCAAAATCACCTTCACCAGATAAACCATCATCATTTAATGTCATAGAATCAAAAGCAATAGTTTCGCTTTCTTCAAACTCACTTAAATCTTGGCTCTTAATGAAGTTAACAATATTTTCAATTTCAGTATCAGAACAAAATGGACCATGAACTCTGGTCATTTTACTTCCACCCGACATATAAATCATATCGCCCTGCCCCAAAAGCTGCTCTGCACCTTGAGTGCCAAGAATTGTACGGCTATCAATTCTTGAGGTAACTTGAAAACTAATACGAGTTGGGAAGTTAGCTTTAATCACGCCAGTAATAACATCAACTGATGGTCTTTGCGTTGCCATAATAATATGAATTCCTGCAGCTCTTGCCATTTGCGCCAATCTTTGCACAGAATTTTCAATTTCTTTTCCCGCAACCAACATTAAATCCGCCATTTCATCCACAATTACCACAATGAGCGGTAGTTTTTTAGCTTCAAATTCCAGCTCTTCAATTATTGGTTTGCCATTTGTTGGATCATATCCTGTCTGAACTTTTTTGCTCATTTTTTCACCAATAATAATCGCCTTTTCAACTTTTTCATTATAGCCAGCAATGTTACGCACCGCAAGGCTGGACATTAAACGATATCTTTCCTCCATTTCTGCAACCACCCATTTTAGGGCAATTATTGCCTTAGCTGGTTCAGTAACAACAGGAGAAAGTAAATGTGGAATTCCATCATAAATTGAAAGCTCAAGCATTTTTGGATCAATCATGATGAATTTACATTCATCAGGATGCATCTTAAATAAAATTGATAAAATCATCACATTCAAACCAACTGATTTACCAGAGCCCGTGGTTCCTGCAATCAATAAATGAGGCATTTTGGTTAAATCAGCAATCATGGTTTCGCCACTAATATCTTTCCCTAAAATAATTGGCAATGCATTTTGTGAATATA
This sequence comes from Rickettsia typhi, assembly GCA_945906835.1. Taxonomy (GTDB): domain Bacteria; phylum Pseudomonadota; class Alphaproteobacteria; order Rickettsiales; family UBA1997; genus UBA2645. The sequence goes on along the minus strand of CAMDRL010000073.1, from coordinate 94 downwards.
GATATTCTTTAGATTCAAGCATTTCACGCAAAAATATCATTTCTCTTTTAGGATTTGGTAATTCCATACCAATTGAAGTTTTACCTGGAACTAC
>CAMDRL010000072.1 GCA_945906835.1 Rickettsia typhi | reverse complement strand
ATGTTTTAAATACTCTACGCTTACGCTTCGAGTATTTAAAACATACATGGTTTTTCTTTATGAGAAAATTGATTTATTGCTAAAATCTAAAAATGATTTTAGGGATTTGTGGGACACAAGATTATTTTGACAGCCGCACATTTTTTCTTACCAACTTTTTCATGATACCATAACCAAGCCTCTTGATTAATTGGCTCGCCAACTGACCCCAAAGTTTTTAAAGAAGGCATTTTGAAATTATTAACAAACTCATCGCCCTTATGCATCAAAGCTCTGATGGCAGTTGGCGCGGTGTAAAAAATATTAACTTGATGTTTTTCAATAATTTCCCAAAACCTTGAAGCTGTGGGATAAGTTGGAACTCCTTCAAACATTAAAGTTGTAGCACAATTTAAAAGTGCTCCATAAAGCAAATAAGAATGACCCGTAATCCAGCCAATATCCGCGGTACAAAAGAAAACATCATTTTGTTGATACTGAAAAACATTTTGAAAAGAATAGCCCGAATAAAGCATGTAGCCACCAAGGCTGTGCTTAATTCCCTTAGGGTTTCCAGTTGAGCCAGATGTGTAAAGAATGAAAAGCGGATCTTCAGAATTTAGACTTAGAGCTTTATGTTGCGTAGAATATTTTGAAATCTCATTTTGCCAAATTGCAATTTTAGCAAAAGTTTTTATGGAATCAGAATTAAATGAATCACCTCTTTGATAAACAATTACATTGTCAACACCATAACATTCCAGCAAGGCCTCTGCAGCTATTTCAGAAAGATGAATTACCTTATCGCCACGAAAAAGTAAATCAGCGGTGATCAATATTTTTGCGCCAGAATCTTGAATTCTATCAGCCAAAGCTTTAGCTGAAAAGCCAGCAAATACTACGCAATGAACTAAACCAATTCGGGCACAAGCTAACATCGCCACCACAGCTTCTGGAATCATTGGCATATAAATACAAACTCGATCTCCTGCTTTAACGCCGTACCCAACCAATAAATTAGAAAATTGACAAACTTGTTCGTGAAGCTCTTTGTAAGTTAACTTTCTGGCTTCATCTTGTGGATTATTTGGCTCAAAAATAATTGCCACTTGTCCTGATTTTTCTTCTAGATGGCGATCTAAACAATTATAAGAAAGATTTGTTTCAGCATTTTTAAACCACTCAATTTTACCGTGCGATAAATCACAATTAGAAACTTCGTCCCATTTTTTAAACCAAAAAAATTCCTCAGCAATTTGCGCCCAAAAGCCCTGTGGATTATCTAAAGAAAACTGATATTCATTTTGATATTGAGCTACCGATGAAATTTTAAATGCCATATTTTACGATGATTGTTACAACCACCATCTTGAGCGAAGCGAAATATCTCTTGTGTTTCATAAGATTTTTAGCTTCGTTCAAAATGACAGATTTATTAGATTTCCTGCAAATATAATAACAAACTCTAAATCTGCCGCAAAAACTTCTTACCAAGCTCAACTAACTCCAACAAAGCATCGCGAATTTTGGCATCAAAACTAATATTAACTTTTGCCCATTCTTTCACCCAAGGACGAGCCGTTTCCCACATATTCAAATCAGGATCAAGCATCACACCAACACCTTCAACCAACAATAAAGTTTTTTGCAATAACAACAATTCTGGCTTAGTAACCATTTTGTAATCACGCGTTATCACGATTAAATTTGACAAAAGATTTGCCAAAGAAATATCCTTCACCGAAGAATCCACAATAGTTTCGCCAATTTTACAGCAGGAAAGCGCTAAATCATCAATATTAACATCAGCAGGTACAAAACCCACATCAACATGAACTTGTGCCACCTTACGATAATCCTTATGCAAAAATCCAATTAAAATTTCCGCCACTGCAATACGAGTTTTTTTATCAATAGTTCCCATGATTCCAAAATCCACCACCACAATATCGCCATTTTCCATCAAGAATAAATTTCCCTGATGCATATCAGCATGAAAAAATCCGTTAACATAAACCTGCGTAAAATAGCTAATTACAAGATTATGGGCAATTTGTTTTTTATCCAAATGCGATTTAGTGATAGCATCCTTATTTGAAAAAGCAATGCCATCAATCCACTCCAACACCAAAACTTTTGCCGTAGAAAATTTCCAAAAAATTTCTGGCACATAAAAACCTTTCACATCTTTCATTTCTTCTTTTAAACGCGAAGCATTGGCCGCCTCTTGCAATAAATCTAATTCGCTTTTTTGTAAATCTTTTAACAATAGAGCAATATCAGTCAGACTTTTAGCTAAAAATTTTGAGAAAATCGCAATTATTTTAATGACAATTTTCAGGGTAACAATATCGCGAGCTATGATTTTAGATATTTGCGGTCGCAGAATTTTCACCGCTACTATTTTACCATCAACAGTTTTAGCTTTGTGAACCTGCGCAATTGAGGCCGAAGCCACAGATTTAAAATCAAATTCAGTAAAAAATTTTAAGAAATTTTCTCCATATTCTGCTTTTAAAATTTTTTGCACTTTAGACTTGGAAAATGGAGGTAATCGATCTTGAAACTGCGCCAACGCTTTTGATAAATTCTTTCCAACTAGATCTGGCCTAGCCGATAAAGCCTGACCCAACTTAACAAAAGATGGACCCGAAAATCTCAAAAAATAATAGATTGCGCGATTACGAAGGAGTGGATAGCTGATAAGAAAGGTGAGTAATAAAGCAACTAATCTGATGAGATTTAACACAATATACCAAAATACAAATTATAGTTCCACAACCTATTTTGGTATATGGAATTCACCATTACCAAGGACGCGATTCGTATCGCGTAAAAATAAATAATATAGCAAATCTAAAGAATTTAGATTTGCTATATTCTAAAAACTATTGACCAGCAGGAGAGCCAACTGCACTACCATGAACATCCACTTTAATTTTACTCAAATCAACTTCAACACCAGACCAACCAAATAGCTTAGTTAGCAATTGAGATATAATATTCAAAATATTAATGGAAACTTCCTGAACTCTGGATATTATTAACTTTAAAGCATTAGCTGCTTCAGGAGACAGTTTTAAAATTGTTATCACCTCGTCAACAGTGATAATATTCAGCAGCAACATTACGAATAATAATGAAAAGGCTGTTGAAGCAAAAAGAAGTACAGTTCTAAGTGTAAAAATAGCTAAAAATTCATTCATAAATTATGTTAATTATTTTAGAAAATTCTAATAATTGGATTTAACATTAAACAGCATTCAAAAACCTATATTAATCATTTTAATTTTCCAATATCATCTTTTGCTTTTTTTACCAACTCTTCCGAAGTCATGCCAGACTCTCTATTAAAACATTCTCCATAATACATACGAGGCGTCACTGGACGAGCATTATAATTTTCCTCAATTAAATGAGCAAATGTCATATCGTAAATTTTCTCTTGCTTAGATTTAATTCTAAAAGATGTTTCACCTTTCTCATTTAAACAATATTTTTTATCCTGCAAAAGCTTCAATAAAAGCCACGATTCAGCCTTTGTCATCTTAGGATTATTCTTATCTATTACTGATTTTTTATGATCTTCTAAATACTCTTCCGTAACTGAAAAAATAAAAGAATTAGTATTTGTCAGACCGCTTTTTACAACCCTTCCATATTGAGAGATATTTGTAGAGCAAGAAAATAGAGCAAGAAAAAAAGGCAGAAATCTCACGATTGATCTGCCTTTTTTATACATATCTTTTTTAAAGAAATTAAGAATTTGCATTATTAGCAACATTAACAAAATCTAATTTTTCTTTTATTCTTGAGGCTTTACCAGTTAGGTCTCTCAAGTAATAAAGCTTAGCTCTACGCACAACACCTTGCTTTAATATATCAACTCCAGCAAGAAGTGGTGAATAGCGTGTAAATTTTCTTTCAACACCAACTCCACTACTAACTTTTCTTACCGTGAATGTGGCTGAGTAGCTTGAAATATTTTTTGTTTTAGCAATTACAATGCCGTTGAAAGCCTGAATTCTGGTGCTTGCACCTTCAGTAATTTTATATTTAACACTTACAGTATCTCCTACCTTAAAGTCAGGTAATTCTGAACCTCTGGCTTCTTTAAGTTTTTTAACCTGTTCTTTAGCAAAATCTGATATTAAATTTTTCATTATTCTCCTTATTGAAAAGTTTTAAGCTTTTACAGCTTCTTTTTCTTGTTGAACCGCAGGTGAAATCACTCTGTCAATAATTTCTACTATTGCCATCGGAGCTTTATCACCAGTTCTAAAGCCAAATTTCATAATTCTAGTATAGCCACCATTTCTAGTTTTAATTCTTGGACCAATTTCTTTAAAAAGCTTGTCAGCAATTTCTTGATTACCAAGAATTGAGATAGCTAAGCGACGATTTGCAAGAGTATCCACCTTTGCTATTGTCATAATTTTTTCAACAAACGGTCTAAGATCTTTTGCTTTTGGCAAAGTTGTTTTGATCATTCCATGCTGCAAAAGAGCAATTGCTAAGTTACGAAATAGAGCTTTTCTATGAGCACTATTTCTACCTAATTTTCTACCTTTAATTCCGTGTTTCATTTTGTTTTTTTAATTCACTGTTTTTTGAATTTGCTTTCGCTTTTATCCATTTTTTTGGTATAAACCCCTTGAGATTCGCTTTCTCTCATGCTCGTTTTAAGCATGGGACACATGCGTCGCCTTTGCGCCTTAATGCGCAAAACACTTAGAACTCCTTATTCTTAACTTTTAAAAGATCTTCCAAGTTTTTTGGTGGCCAATTAGCAATCTTTAAGCCAAAACCAAGATTCATAGCTTTAAGATTTTCTTTCAATTCATTTAATGATTTTCTACCGAAGTTAGCTGTCTTTAGCATTTCAGCCTCAGATTTAGAAACTAGATCACCAACATAGATAATATTTTCATTTTTTAAACAATTATATGATCTAACAGAAAGCTCTAATTCATCAATTGTTTTAAGTAAGTTTTTGTTAAATTCAGGCTCAATATCAGCTTCTTTGCTAGCTGGTACATCAACTTTACTCATGTCAAAATTAATGAATACTTGCAACTGTTCTTGCAATATTTTAGCAGCAACTCCTAAAGCATCTTGAGGAGCAATGGCACCGTTAGTATCAATTTCTAAAATTAACTTATCGTAATCTGTAATTTGTCCAACACGAGCATTTTCAACTTTGTAAGAAACTCTTTTAACGGGACTGAAGATAGAATCGATAGCAATTGCTCCAATACCATGTTCGCTTGTCTTATTATGTTCTGCAGTAACATATCCTTTACCGCATTCTACATGCATTTGAATGTCGATTTTTGCACCTTTATTCAAATTGCAAATGATTAAATCTTTATTACCAATTTCAACTCCAGCTGGAACTTCGATAGATCCAGCATATACCGGACCAGCTTTATTAGCGGAAAGCTTCATATTGAAAGATCCAGAATCAGTTTTGGTGATCGCTAAAGATTTTATATTCATAATGATGTCAATCACATCTTCTCTTACACCTTCAACAACACTATATTCATGTAACACGCCTTCAATTTTGATTGAAGTAACAGCAAAGCCAGCAACCGAAGATAACAAAACTCTTCTTACTGCATTGCCTAAAGTATTGCCAAAACCTCTTTCGAAAGGCTCCATAGTGATAACTGATTTTTTCACATTATCATAACCTTCTTTAATTGTAATAGAGCTAGGTTTTGTAAGTAACTGCCAACTTTCTTTTAAGATCGCCATATTTTGAAAACTTTAGTTGCTTTAATAAATTTTATAAATTTTAGAATGGAGAATTAAACTCTTCTTCTTTTTGCTGGTCTACATCCATTATGAGGATGGTAGGTTTTATCTATAATTGTAGTAACAGTAATTCCTGCCGCTTGTATAGCGCGAAGAGAAGCCTCTCTTCCAACTCCTGGACCTTTAATTTCAACAGTTACATTTTGTAAACCACATTCTTTTGCCGCATCAACGGCGCTTTGAGTTGCAATTTGAGCAGCGTAAGGAGTAGCTTTTCTAGAACCTTTAAAACCATGTTTTCCAGAAGAAGACCAACAAATAATATTACCCTGTAAATCAGTAATCGAAATTATAGTATTATTGAAGCTTGCATATACATGAACCACGCCATTTAAAATGCTCTTCTTTTTCTTATTAACAACTTTTTTACCGCTATACTTAGCCATATCTTAAAATTTTAAAATTATTTAGTTACTTTTTTCTTACCAGCAATTGCGACGCCTCTTCCTTTGCGAGTCTTCGCATTAGTGTGAGTTCTTTGCCCTCTAACTGGCAGCTTTTTAACATGTCTTATGCCTCTATAGCAACCAAGATCCATTAGCCTTTTAATGTTTGAAGTTACCTTTCTTCTTAAGTCTCCCTCAAGAACAGGATATTCTTTCTCTATTAAAGATCTAACTTGAGCCAGCTTTTCTTCACTAATTTTATTAGTTCTTAGAGCAAGATCAATTTTTAATTTTTTACAGATTTTATTAGCAGTAGTTGTGCCAATACCGTATATATATGTCAAAGATATGACAAATCTTTTTTCTTTTGGAATGTTTACACCAGCGATTCTAGCCAAAGCGAAGCCCTCTTGTTTTAATTGTTATTTTAATTTGTTAGGAAATTTTTGCACTATTTCAATTAGCCTTCCAGAAATGGAGGGAACGCTTTTTAGAGCGTCAATTGAATAAAGCAAGTTATTTTTTTTATAATGTTCAATCAAATTTGCAGCAGTTTCATGATAAACTTGCAGTCTCTTTTTTACAGAGAGTCTGTTATCATCCGGTCTACTTTCAAACTGATTCGACTTACAATTATCACAAACTTCTTCTTGCTTGGTTGGCTT
>CAMDRL010000071.1 GCA_945906835.1 Rickettsia typhi | reverse complement strand
GCCATTCGTGCGGGTCGGAACTTACCCGACAAGGAATTTCGCTACCTTAGGACCGTCATAGTTACGGCCGCCGTTTACTGGGGCTTCGATCAGGTGCTTGCACACCATCAATTAACCTTCCAGCACCGGGCAGGCGTCAGACCCTATACCTCATCTTAATGATTTAGCAGAGCCCTGTGTTTTTGGTAAACAGTTGCTACCCCCATTTCTGTGCCGCCTATTGCAGCTTGCGCTGCAACAGGCCATCCTTTTCCCGAAGTTACGGATGCATTTTGCCTAGTTCCTTCAGTGTAGTTCTCTCAAGCGCCTTAGTATCTTCAACTCATCCACCTGTGTCGGTTTTGGTACGGACTAATAGGGAGGCTATTTCCTGGAAGCATCTTCGCTGCAACTTCAATCCAATAAGGAATTACAGAAAAGAAAGCTCCGTCACTCATCCCTCGGTTTGGGAATATTAACCCAATTGCCATCGACTACGCCTTTCGGCCTCGCCTTAGGTTCCGACTAACCCTGCGCAGATTAACTTTACGCAGGAAACCTTGGATTTTCGGCGAAAATGTTTCTCACATTTTTTATCGTTACTCATGTCGGCATTCTCACTTGTGATACCTCCAGCAAACCTGACGATTCACCTTCAACGGCTTACACAACGCTCCGCTACCACTTATTACAACAATAGTAATAAATCCACGTCTTCGGTACATTACTTTAGCCCCGTTACATTTTCGGCGCAAGAAGGCTTGATTAGACCAGTGAGCTATTACGCTTTCTTTAAAGGATGGCTGCTTCTAAGCCAACCTCCTGGTTGTTATGGCCCTCTCACTTCCTGTCCCACTTAGTAATGATTTAGGGACCTTAGACGGTGGTCTGGGCTGTTTCCCTCTCGACAATGGACCTTAGCACCCACTGTCTGCCTGCCGCGCTGTACTCGTTGGTATTTGGAGTTTGTTAAGGTTTGGTAAGTCTTTTGGACCCCCTAGCCTTTACAGTGCTCTACCCCCAACAGTAATATCTAACGCTCTACCTAAATAGATTTCGCGGAGAACCAGCTATATCTAGATTTGTTTAGCCTTTCACCCCTAACCACAGCTCATCACGTAATTTTGCAACATTAATGTGTTCGGTCCTCCAGTAAGTGTTACCTCACCTTCAACCTGGCCATGGCTAGCTCATCTAGTTTCGGGTCTAATTCGCCGTACTGAACGCCCTGTTAGGACTCGCTTTCGCTACGCCTACACCTTACGGCTTAAGCTTGCACAACAAATTAACTCGCCGACCCATTATACAAAAGGTACGCTATCACTCCATAAAGGAGCTCTAAATGCTTGTAGGCATTCGATTTCAGTGTCTATTTCACTCCCCTTATCGGGGTTCTTTTCACCTTTCCCTCACGGTACTTGTTCACTATCGGTCGTAGAAGAGTACTTAGGCTTGGATGAACTGGTCCACCCATGTTCAGACAGGATTTCACGTGTCCCGCCCTACTCGAGCCTGAATATTTGCTTTTATCAATACGGGGCTATCACCCTCTATGGCTAACCTTTCCAGGTTATTCTCATTGACAAATACTCAGTACTGGCCTGATCCGCGTTCGCTCGTCACTACTAACGGAGTCTCAATTGATGTCCTTTCCTCTGGTTACTTAGATATTTCAGTTCACCAGGTTTTGCTTCCTTAACCTATGAATTCAGTTAAAGATACCCTCTAAAAGAGGGTGGGTTTTCCCATTCGGAAATCCTCGGATCAAAGCTTATTGGCAGCTACCCGAGGCTTATCGCAGCCTGTTACGTCCTTCATCGCCTTTCTACGCCAAGGCATCCGTCGAATGCCCTTAATTTGCTTACTTTTCCAAAGTTATGTGCAGAATAAAACCTGCACTAAAGATAAATAAGGTTTTTGAGATTTCTATATTCGCTATTTTTCGCTTGCGCGTTAAATTTGCGGTATTCTTTAGTTATCAATTATTCACGATACAAACAACATTTTCTTTTCAAGCAGCTGTACATTTTCAAAAAATAAAAACTTAGAAGCAATAAAGCTTTTAGGCAATAGTTTCAAAAATGGTTGTAAGCTGGAAAATAGCTTAAAGCTAACTACCTATGAAGATTTTCTTTAATGTGACTCATTAAAACCAAGTGGTTAAACTTGGATTAACTATCTTAATTTCGGAAACCCAAAAAGTTAGGAGGGTTCATATTATAGACGCATAACTTTATAGAAGTCAAGTAAGTTTTTATATAAAATTTAAAATTGTTTTAGAGCCTTTGTTATTAAGGGATTGAGGCGTAAATAAAAAGTTAATTTTAATAAAAGTTTATTAAAATTTACAAATAATTAATAAATAAATTGATTTATGAGAAATTTTTAATTTAACAAAATCTTATTCAAAAAGATCAATTTTAATAAGCTATGAAAGCTAATTACAGCTTGCATAAGGCTATAATTTTTTTTATTGAGTTAATTAATTAGCAAAAATTACAAATCATTTCTATTAATTTGTTTTATTATTAATACCAGAAAACGCCGGTCCAGAAAAGTTCGAGCTTCATTGTTTTTGCAAAATAAAAAATTTATATTTTGTAAGATAAAATTTCTGTAAAAATAAAATTCAAAGTTAGTGAATAGAGTTTTGAATTAAAGATATGAGATAATCGAAGAGGAAAAAAACATAAGATGAATTTCTCGCTATATTAAAGATAATATTAATTATGGCGATCGCCTTATAATCTTTCGCAGTAATACGCCAAAACTAATTCAAGAAACCGAACCATACCAAATCTAAAATTTATTGATATTTCTTGATTTGGTATATCGGGGATCCTCACAAAGTATTGTGCACCTTATTGGTGCATAAAAATAAATCTATACCATATCTAAAGATTTTAGATTTGGTATAAGTTGTATAAGTTGAGACAGCATTGCTTGCCAAGCAATTTATGCCATAATTTTGCAGAAGAAAATGGGTGTTTTCAGGTTAAAATGGTATTAAGTATTGCCAAAAAATCGACAATAAAAAACCGCCCTTACTTTTTAATTTTGGGAGCGGTTTTTTAAAATTTATTATAAAAAAATTAAGAAGTTACTTTAAGCAACTTCAGCTTTTTTTTTGGTTTTTCTGCTTTAGCTTCAGAATTATTTTCTGAGGTTCTTTCTTTAACTTCTTCAGATTTTGCTTCCGCTTTAGTTTCAACTCTTTCTTCAGATTTCTTTTCAGCTTTTAAAAGCGCTGCAACTTCAGATTCACTTCTAGCTACGATTAAACGTAAATCAATTACAACTTCTGAATGAAGAGATAATTTAACACTATAAACGCCAATATCTTTGATTGGCTTTTTCAAGAATACATTAACTCTTGAAGCGGCTTTTGATTTTACGATATCATTAATTTTTGTAGCAATAACTGATGAGTTAACTGACCCGTAAAGTCTGCCATCATCAGAAGCATTTTCAATGATTATGACATCTTTGCCAGATATTTTTTCTCTAACACTTTCAGCGATTGACAGATCTTTGTCATTGGCTTGTTCGAATTCTTGTCTTTTAGATTCAAAAATTTTGCTATTATTAGAAGTTGCGCAGATGGCTTTTTTATTTGGGATCAAGAAGTTTTTTGCATAGCCGTTTTTTACTTCTACTATATCACCAACTTTTCCCAGATTAGAAACTGCGGCTGTTAAGATAATTTTCATAATTATATTTAGTTTTGAGTTGCTTCCTTACCAACTGGAGAAATCAATGCCAAGTGACGCGCTCTTTTGATAGCGTTAGATAAAGCTTTTTGCTTTTTCATTGAAACATTAGTAATTCTGCTTGGAACAATTTTACCTCTTTCAGAGATGAATTTGTTAAGAAGTTTTAGATTTTTATAATCTACTTCAGCAAACGGAATGTCGCGAAGTGGGCAAGATTTTTTCTTTCTGATAAAAACACTCTGATTAACTAAAGAGACCTTTACATAGCCTTCTTCGTTATCATTTTCAGTATTGTGATTAGGAGCGTTTTTGTTATTCTTTTTTACTACTCTAGCAGCCATATTATTACCTCAAAAAATTAAGCTTCAAATTGTACTTGATCAAGAACCAAGTCTGTTTTAGTTGGTTCTTTTTTAGCTGATACTTTTCCAGCTTTATAGTCTTTTGCAGTTGCAGAAATGAATAAAATTGACTCTTTATCGTGAGCTTCAACCTTAAAAGTTAAGCTTCTGATGATGTCTTCATTAAAGCCAATAACTCTTTTTAATTCAGCTACAGCAGGATATTCAGAATCAATATTCAGAATCACATAGTGACCACGAGAATTCTTTTTGATTTTGTAAGATAGAGTTTTTAAACCCCAATATTCCTTAGAAACAACCTTGCCATTTCCATCGGTAATAATTTTTGCTAACTTGTTTGACAAAGCGTCAACATCTTCAGCAGCTAGGTCTTGTCTAGCAATAAACACAGTCTCGTAAAGAGCCATAATGTAAGAATAATTAGTTTAAATATGTATTTTGGTACGCCTGAATTGACTTATTTTCGTTTGATCTTAAGACATCTAACAGCCATCGGTACCAAAAAGAGGGAGGAAAAGTACTAATAAAGTTTTTTAATTGCAAGATAAACTTTAGCCTGCTTATTTAGAACAACAATTTTTAATTCAGATAACAATAAAATGCAAATTAACAACAGAAAAGCTAGATTTAACCTCACAATCGAAGAAGAGATTGAAGCAGGAATGATGCTGCTTGGAAGTGAAGTAAAGTCTTTAAGAGAAGGCAAGGCAAGCATTTCTGAAAGCTATATTACCGAAGCAAAGGGTGAAATATTTTTAATTAATGCCAATATTAATGAATATAAAGGCGCTAATAAATTTAATCATGAACCAAAGCGCCCTAGAAAACTTCTTCTTCACAAAAAGCAGACTGAAAAATTAATGGGAAAAATAAATATTAAAGGACATTCCGCCGTGCCTTTAAAAATTTATTTTAATAAGAAGAATGTTGCTAAAGTTTTGATAGGAATTGGTACTGGCAAAAAACTTTATGATAAAAGAGCCTCTATTAAAGAGAGAGACGATAATCGTCGCAATCAGAGAGGAGAAGATTAATGTACAAAATATTGCTTCAGCCGCTATCATCACTTAAGCGCGTTGGGCCAGCAATGCATAAATGTTTGGTTAGACTTGTTGCTCAAGATCGAGTTTTTAACTTAATATTACATAAGCCACTTAGAGTAGAAAAAATCTCTTTTTGCCCTCGCCTCTTTGAAGTTCAAAATGATGAATTGATCATCATTAAAGCTAAAATTGAATCTTATTCTAAACCTACAACCGCAAGACATCCTCATAAAATAATTTGTTATACCCCAACTGGATATTTGAGTTTAGTATTTTTTAAGGTTTTTCCTGGACAGATGGAAAAATTATTTGCTGGAAGAGAAATTGCTATTTTAGGAAATTTACAAAAATCATCTGGTGAAAATCAAATTGCTCATCCGCAAGAAATTATTGATGCTAATGAAATTGATAAATTACCTAAAATTAATGTGATTTATCCTTTAACTTATTTGCTTACGCAAAAATTTTTGCAGCAAAAAATTACCGAGACTTTAGCGATTTGCGCTAAGGAGAAAGATATTGAGGAATGGATTGATATTAATTTATTAAAGCAAAAAAGTTGGGATAAATTTCTTACAGCATTGCAAAAATTACATTATTTACAGGAAAATGTTGATTGGGAAAATGCCAGAAAACGCCTTGCTTATGATGAATTTTTAGCTTGGCAAATCGCCATTATTTTGGCTAAAAAACAAGGTGTAAAAAACAAAACCATTGTAAATTTTTCAGAAGATTTAACAAAAAAGTTTTTATCATCATTGCCATTTGAGACTACAAAATCGCAGCAGAAAGTGATGTCAGAAATTAGAAATGATATTTGTTCTGATAAAAAAATGTTACGACTTTTACAAGGAGATGTTGGCAGTGGAAAAACCATTCCCGCAATATTTGCCTGCCTTCTTACCATTTCACAAAATAAACAAGCTTGCGTAATTGTGCCAATTGCAATTTTAGCGAAACAGCATTTTGCTTATTTTAAAAAGCTTTTGGAAGGTCTGAATATCAATGTTGAAATCCTTACTTCTGCCACAACAAAAACACAAAAAACCAAAATTTTACAGAATTTAATTGATGGAAAAATTGATATTTTAATCAGCACTCACGCTGTTCTTGAAGATGATGTGAAATTTAAAAATTTAGGATTAGCAGTAATTGATGAGCAACATCGTTTTGGTGTAATGCAGAGATTAAAATTAGTTGAGAAAGGCAAAGAAACTGACACGCTTTTAATGAGCGCAACACCAATTCCACGAAGCCTAATGATGGGTTTATATGGCGATATGGAAATTTCAATTTTGAATGAAAAACCAAAAAATCGTCAAGAAATTGAAACGCTAATTTTATCGGCACAGAAAATTGATAGCGTTTACGAATCAATGAAACGCGCTTTGGAAAAAGGTGATAAAATTTATTGGATTTGCCCCGCAATTGAAGAGGAAATTATTGATGAAAATAATTTAGAAAAAGAATTGCATGGATTGGTAAGTGCTAAAGAAAAATATGAAGAATTATCTAAAATTTTTAGCACAAATGTAACAGGACTAATTCATGGAAAAATGAAAGAATCTGAAAAAGAAAAAATTATGAATGAATTTATTAAGCCAGATGGAGGCATGAAAATGCTGGTTGCAACAACGGTAATTGAAGTTGGAATTGATGTGCCAGATGCTACAATAATGGTAATTGAAAATGCTGAAAATTTTGGACTTTCACAATTACATCAGTTGCGCGGAAGGGTTGGTAGAAGTGAGAAAAAATCTTACTGTATTTTACTTTATGGAAAAAAA
>CAMDRL010000070.1 GCA_945906835.1 Rickettsia typhi | reverse complement strand
AAAAATCTTTTTCAAAACCTTCAAATACTTGCCCAAAAAGCTCAAAATCAATTTCATTTTTAAAACTCAAAATCACATCAAGAAGGTGGTGATTTTTACTTTTATTATTGAGAAAAATATCCTGTAAATTTTCTTTCCACCAAGTAAGGCGAATCATGCCTACCATATCTTCGTCGGTAATATCAGAAATTTTTTTTAACTCCGCTTGAAATAAAAGAATTGCAGAGATTTTATGAAAATCTTTTTTTTCGCAAAAAGTTGCACATAGATAGGAATTGTAATCCAAGACTCTAAGTTCTTGGATTATTAGTTTTAAATTTTTTTCTAGCACGGCTCTAAATGAATTTTAAATTGAATTACAAAACCACTAAAATAGATTATCTAAACCCTTTTAATCAAACTTAATTTCACTTATAAAATGAGAAAAAAGCTTTCACAAATAGCTGGCTTAATCTGCATTTCATTTAGCACAGTTCTTTTTATTAGCCAAAATTCTGCCGCAATTACCCAAGATGTTTCACAAAAAAAATTAAACTTCAACCTTTCTGACTCTTGGATTGGCGAGCCAGCTTCTAATTTTAGAAAATTAAAATCAGTCTCTGCTAAAAAACACATGATTTCCACTGGCGATATTTTAGCCAGCCAAGCAGGAGAAGAAATGTTGGCAAAAGGTGGCAATGCAATTGATGCCATAATTGCCGCACAGTTAGTTCTTAATGTTGTTGAACCACAATCTTCTGGAATTGGCGGCGGTGGATTTTTACTTTACTTTGACGCAAAAACCAAAAAAACCACTTATTTTAATGGTCGCGAAACCTCTCCAGCTAAAGCTCACGCCAAAATGTTTTTAGATAAAAATGGCAAAGCAAAAGATTTTACCGAGGCTGTTAAAGGAGGTAAATCTGTTGGCACTCCGGGAGTTTTAAAAATTCTTAAAGAAGCTCATGAAAAATATGGTAAACTTTCTTGGAAAGAAGTTTTTCAACCCGCAATTAAACTTTCACGCGACGGCTTTCCTATGAATGATCGCCTTCACACCTTGGCTTCAAGCAGCGCTTATATTAGAGATTTTAGAGAAACTGCTGAAATTTATATCAACCCAAATGGTAAAACTAAAGATATTGGAGAAACTGTTACCAATCCACAAATGGCAAAAACCTTAGAAACCATTGCTCAAGAAGGTATTGAGCCATTTTACAGCGGAAAAATAGCTAAAGACATGGTAAGGGCAGTACAGAATTCTAAAATCAATCCCGGATATTTATCTTTAGCTGATTTGAAAAAATATCGCAGCAAAACTGGCGATTTATTATGCGCAACTTATCGCGAAAAATATAAAATATGTTCAATGCCTTTGCCAAGCTCTGGTGGCGTAACTCTTTTAGAAATTTTGGGAATTTTAGAAAATTTTGATTTGTCAAAATTAAAACCTCAATCTGCTGAATTTGTACATTTAGTTTCTGAAGCTACTCGCTTAGCTTATGCAGATCGCAATGAATATTTAGCTGATGCTGCTGGAGTTCCTATAGATAAGATGTTAAATAAAAATTATCTAAAATCACGCAGTCAATTAATTAGTATGGACAAATCCATGTCTAAAGTTGAAGCTGGAAATTTCACTGAAATTGTCGCCAGAAATACTGTAATAGATAATAATGCCATTGAACTACCCTGCACCACACACCTTTCGGCTGTAGATGACGAAGGTAATGCAATTTCATTTACCAGCTCAATTGAATATTTCTTTGGCTCAGGAATCACAGTTGATGGATTTTTACTAAATAACCAATTAACCGATTTTTCTTTTTTACCTGAAATTAATGGCAAAAAAGTTGCCAATCGTATTGAGCCAAATAAACAGCCAAGAAGCTCAATGACCCCAACTTTTGTCTTTGACAAAGATGATAAGTTGATTATGGTTCTTGGCTCTCCAGGTGGTCCGAATATTATTCAATATAGCTTGAAGACAATTTTGGGCTATCTTGATTTTCACCAAGATATTCAAAAAATTATTTCAATGCCTAATTTTGTTATTTTAAACGATGTTTTACAGCTTGAAAAAGGCACTGAGATAACTAAGCTAGAAAAGAAGTTACAAAACTTGGGACATCAAACTAAAATTAATGATATTACCAGCGGAATTCACGCTATTGTTGTAAATGACAATGAATTAATTGGCGGCGCTGACCCTAGAAGAGGTGGGGCTGCGGTTGGGTTTTAAGCCTAAGCGACACAAACCAAGGCGCAAGTTGTCTTTGAGCGAAGCTAGAAAAGCAACGAAGCGTTACACCAAATTAACCAAAGATAAAAAATATATGAAAGTAAAAATCTACAAACCAACAAAATCAGCCATGCAATCTGGTAAAAATAATACCAAAAAATGGCTAATGATTCACTTAGAAGAAAACAATGCCAAACAACTTAATCCATTGATGGGATGGACTTCTTCAAGCAACACTGAAACTCAATTAAAACTCTTCTTCCCTTCAAAAGAAACAGCAATTGAATATGCTGAAAGCGAAGGTTTTGAATATGAAGTTGAAGAGCCAGCACTTCCTTCAATAAAACAAAAAACTTACGCTGAAAATTTTACTAATTAATAATGTCTAAAATAACCGAAATTTTATCACAAAAAATCAACGCCAATTACGCCTTAATTGAAAATTGGTTTGAAGAAAAATTTACAAAAACTTCGCCACTTTTTTATAATTCTACCGACCTTCGCCATAATGGAATCAAGATTACGCCAGTTGATACCAACTGCTTTCCAGCTGGCTTTAACAATCTATCTGAATTTTCCCATAAAAAGGCTAAGGATATTACTGATGAATTTTTAGAAAAATATTTTCCTGATGCCAAAAAAATTCTGATCATTCCTGAAAATCACACCCGAAATTTACGCTATTTAGAAAATGTTAGAAATTTACAAAACCTTCTAAATTCAAGAGAGGTGGTGGTTGGCAGCATTTCTGAAGAAATAAAAGAAAAAGTTAAAATTGATTTAGAAAATGGACATTTTCTTGAATTACATTCCCTAAAAAAAGAATCAAACAACTTACTAACTGCCGAAGGTTTTACCCCAGATTTAATCATTTTAAACAACGATTTAACTGATGGCATTCCTGAAATTTTAAAGAATCTCACAACTCCAATCATACCTTCACCAGAAATGGGTTGGCACCGCCGTACCAAGTCAGATCATTTTACAATTTATAATAAATTAGCTGAAGAATTATCTAACTTAATTGACCTTGATCCTTGGCTTATTTCATCAATGCATCGCTCTTGTCATGAGGTTAATTTTAAAGAACAAATTGGCACGCAAGATTTAGCAAATTATGTTGATGAATTGATCAAAGAAATTGCTAAAAAATATCAACAATACGGCATTGATGAAGCGCCTTATTGCTATATGAAAGCCGATAATGGAACCTATGGAATGGCGGTATTGCCAGTTTTTTCTGGAGCAGATATATTAGAAATTAACAAAAAAGAGCGCAATAAAATGAGCACTTTAAAAGGCTCGGTACAAATCAGCTCAATCATAATTCAGGAAGGCATTAGAACTATTGATACAATTTCTGATAAAATTGCTGAACCAATGATTTATTTGATTGGTGGCAAAATAGTAGGAAATTTATTTCGTGCTAATGAAAATCGTACCAAAGAAACCAGCCTGAATGCAGCTGGCGCAAGCTTTTTTGATCTAACTGATTTAGAAGAAAGTCAAATAAAACTTGGCAGCGATAAAAATAATATTAAACAGATTTACTCTTTAATCGCAAGACTTGCTGCACTTGCTGCTGCACAAGAAAATACTAATTTATAGGGTTCCTTGCCATTCTTGTTTTTTGTTATTCCCGCGAAGGTGGGAATCCATACAGTGGTTAACAAAATGGATTACCACCTTCGCGGGAATAAAAAATAGGAGCTGTAATGACAAAGAGGAAATAGAAATAACAAAAATAATAAAACTAATTTTTAATTAAAATTCTGTATCGTAAATAATTTATGAAATCTACCAAACCATTAATCGGAATAGTTCCAGACTACAGAGAAGGTTGCCCAACTGGCTATTCAAAAGGCTCTTATTATGCTTTACGCCAAAATTATGTTGAGATGATCAATAAATCTGGCGGAGCAGCCCTTGTTCTTACTTACGATTACGATTTAATTGATAGTTACCTAGAATCTCTTGATGGTTTAATGATTGTTGGTGGTTATTTTGATATCAATCCAAAAAGATATGGCGAAACTGAAATTCATCACACAGTTAAATTAAATGATGTGAGAGAAAATTTTGAACAAGCCCTTGGCGCAAAGGCAATAAAAACCCATATTCCGTTGCTTGGAATATGTAATGGAATGCAGCTTATTAATGTTTTACATCGCGGAAAAGTTACTCAACATATTCCTGACGAAAAAGGTTTAATGGATCATGAGCAAAGTCATATTGAGGGATTCGAAGATTACCAAACCGGTTATCATGAGGTTAATATTGAAAAAAATAGCAAACTTTTTTCAATTATTGGAGAGGATAAAATTATCACTAATTCTTCCCATCACCAAGCGGCAAAAATTGCTGGAAATGGCTTAAGAATTTCTGCCTACGCTTCTGACGGCGTTATTGAGGGCTTAGAAAAAATTGACCATCCATTTTGTATTGGAGTACAATGGCATCCTGAATTTGAAGTTTCAAATGCCGATAAAAAAATCTTTAAAAGCTTTGTTGAAGCAACCATAAAATATAAAAACAGCAAATAACACCCCCAAAAAATAATGTCTGAAAAAAAATTAGGAAAAAAATTATCACCCGAAGCTGAAGCAAAAGGAATTCGCGTTGCAAAATATATTGCTCACGCTGGATATTGCTCAAGACGAGATGCTGAAGCTTTAATTATGGAAGGTAGAGTTAAAGTAAATGGCGAAACCATCACCACTCCTGCAACCTTAATCACTGACCACTCAGTTAAGATTGACGATAAATTAATTAAAGCTGACAAAGAAATTAGATTGTGGCTTTTTCACAAACCGCAAGGAATTATCACCAGCAATAAAGATGAACAAAATCGTAAAACAATTTTTGACTTCATGCCAAAAAGTATGCCCAGAGTTGTCTCAATTGGTCGCTTAGATTTTAACACCGAAGGTCTTTTGCTTCTTACAACCAACGGCGATTTCGCCCGCCATATGGAATTACCAAAAAATAAATGGGCTCGTAAATATCGCGCCCGTGTTTTTGGAAAAGTTGATATGGAAAGATTAAAAAAATTAGAGAAGGGAATTAAAATTGATGGCGTAAGATATGGCTCAATTAAAGTCGATTTAGATGTAGAAAAAGATTCAAATTCTTGGCTAACAATTACCATTGAAGAAGGTAAAAATCGTGAAATAAGAAAGGTAATGGAGCACTTTGGACTTAAAGTAAACCGCCTAATTAGGACATCTTTTGGACCTTTTACTTTGGGGCAATTAAAAGTTGGCGAATTGCATGAAATCCCTCGCACAGTTCTTAAGGGACATTTTGGGCATGACTTTAGGTTTTAAAATATTTTTTGTATAATTATGAGAATTCTATTTGTATGCACTGGGAATATTCTCCGCTCACCAATAGCGCAAGCCATAGCAAGACGCCAAGCCAAAATCCATGATCCAGAAAATAAGTTAATTTTTAACTCAGCTGGAATTAAAGTTTTTTATCACAAAGAAGAGCCAGATCAAAGGGCGTTTAAATTAGGGACTTCAAAGGGCGTTGTGTTTAACAATATCTTTGCTCGCCAAATAGAGATTAAATATTTTGAAAATAATGACCTAATTTTAGCCATGACGAAAGATCATGTGGAGCATTTAAAAAACATGTCAGACCCCAAGCACCATCCAAAAATTAGATTATTATTAGAATTTTGTAAGGTAGAAAATTCTTGGCATGATGAAGTAATTGATCCTTATTATGGGCAGTCTCAAGACATTTCTGAGGTTTATCATATTATTGAATTAGCAATAAATAATTTATTCAAAATAATAAATCCAAAGAAGTGGTAACTCACGCACAATTTTCATCCTAAGCGCAGAGAGAAGATCTCTTTAGAAAAGTCATCTTATCTCAAGAGATCCTTCACCATACTCAGGATAACAGTTTTATTACATTTCAAATTAAAATGAAAATTCTCTTCATCTGCACTGGCAATATCTGCCGCTCTCCGACAGCACAAGCTATTGCAAGACATCAAACAAAAATTCAAAAACTAGAAAATAAATTTATTTTTGATTCAGCGGGAACCAACAATTATCATGGTGGAGAAGTTCCAGACTCAAGATCTGTAAAGGTTGGAAAAGAGAGGAATATTTCTTTTTCCAATATTCACTCTCGCCAAATTGTTTCTCAAGATTTTGAAAATTTTGATCTAATTTTTGCAATGGATCGCGATCATTTAAAGCATCTTCTAAAAATTTCTAACCAAAAATATCATCATAAAATAAAATTATTTTTAGAATTTTGTCAGGTAAAAAACTTTTGGAATGATGAGGTCATAGACCCATATTATAGAGGGCATCAAGGCTTTCTTGATGTTTTTGATACTATTGAGTTAGCGGTGAGTAATTTATTAGAGATATTAAATTTATCGAACCCCTAAAATCTTATGCACCTGCAATGAAAGCAAATAACCACGCTTCTGACAAATCTCAACAGCATATTTTAAATTTTCCCAATTCTTCATCTCATCATACTCATCCATTGGCTGCACATAAACCGGAATCTGAAAACTCGATTGCCCAACTTCCACAACATCACAATAATTTTTATCAGTCTTGGAAATAATAAATTTAAAAGCATCAATTTGCGCAAGTAAGTCTGGTCTAATTGTGTGATATTTTCCATTAGTAAT
>CAMDRL010000069.1 GCA_945906835.1 Rickettsia typhi | reverse complement strand
TTGTTCAGTTTTAGCAGAAGAAGCTATTAAAGCCGCTATTGAAGATTATAAAAAACAAAAAGCAGCAGCATAGATTTAAAATGAAATTACAATTTTCACCCACAGGCAATGCTATTGTCGATTATTTAAAAATTACTGACGGCGCTTTTTAGCAAGTCAAAGCGCTTTTAGCCCAAAGAAAAGAGCCTTGCGATGGCATTAAAGTTGGCATTAGAACACGCGGCTGCTCTGGCTTGTCTTATACAATTGAATATGCTTTAAAAGATAAAAATATTTCTAAATTTGACGATGTGGTAATTCGTGAAGGAATTTCGGTTTTTATTGATCCAAAAATTTCAATGTTTTTGGTGGGCAGTGAAATGATTTACAAAGAAAATGATTTGGACACTGGTTTTGACTTTGTGAACCCAAATGAAAAGGGGCGCTGTGGTTGTGGTGAAAGTTTCAAAGCATGATAGATCAGATAAAAAACTATTTTGAGAATTTTTCTTTTAATGTTGATTTTAACATTGATTTAGAAGAGTTAGAAAATAAATATCTTGAATTTCAAAAGCAGTTTCATCCAGACAATTCAAGCTCTGATGTTGAAAAATCTATTTCTATTAATGAAGCTTATAAAGTTTTAAAAAATCCATTACAGCGCGCTTCACATATTTTACAGCTTAATGGTATTGATCTTGAAAATGATTCAAAGGCCCCAAAGCCAGATATGGAGACTCTGGAAGAAATTTTAGAACTACAAGAAAAAGTTGCAGAAATTACTTTGGAAGAAAAAGATTCACTTAAAAAATATTTAATTTCCGAGATAAAATCTCTTTTAGAAAAAACAGCTAAAGCGCTTGAAAATAAAGACTTTACCAAAGCAGCACAAATTTTAATTAGGGCTAAATATTTTGATAAAACTTTACGAGATTTGAAGATAAGAAAATAAAAGATCCTAAAACAATTTCAGAATCTCTCTACACAACAACAAACAAAATGGCACTTTTAATTCAAGAACCTATTTTACTTGGGGAATCAGACTTAGAAAATCAACAATCACAAGAAATTGTCATTGGCATTGATCTTGGCACAACCAATTCTATTGTTGCAATAATTGAAGATAAAAAAGCGCGCTTTTTTTGTGATGAAAAAGGTCAAAAATTACAGCTTTCTGTGGTTTCTTTTGATGATTATGGGAAGGTTTTAGCAGTTGGCAATGAAGCTTTGGAAAATTCAAACAACTTACAAATTTCTTCAATCAAAAGATTGATGGGTAAAAATCTTTCTGATATTTCGAATGATGAAAGTCGCTTTAATTTTGATAAAACAAATAAAGAATCACTAAAAATTATTGTTAAAAATTATCAATATTCACCAACAGAAATTTCAGCAGAAATTTTAAAATATTTAAAAAATCTTGCTGAAAATTCTTTAAAAAGTGAGATCAAAAAAGCCGTAATCACAGTTCCCGCTTATTTTGATGAGGCAGCAAAAAATGCTACTAAATTAGCGGCAAATTTAGCTGGTTTAGAAGTTTTACGATTAGTCAATGAACCAACAGCAGCAGCACTTGCTTATGGTTTAGATAATTCTTCAGAAGGAATTTATTGTATCTATGATTTGGGTGGCGGAACTTTTGATGTGTCGATTTTAAAAATGCAGAAAGGTGTTTTTAAAGTTTTAGGAGTTGCGGGAGATAATGCTTTGGGGGGAGATGATTTTGATGATTTGGTGGCAAAAGAACTTAATGTAAGCCGAATTGAAGCAAGGAAAATTAAAGAAGAATTATCCCGTAAAGAGATCCTAAAACAAGTTCAGGATGATAACTTTTGTCATGTTGAACGAAGTGAAACATTTCATGAGTTTAAAGAGATTCTTCGCTGCGCTCAGAATGACAAGATCAACAATTTTTCACGCCAAGAATTTGAAAAATTAATCACAAATAAAATTCAAAAAACCATCACATTAACTCAAAATTTAATTGATGATTTAGATCTTGCAGCAGAAGAAATCAAAGGCGTTGTGTTGGTTGGTGGTTCAACCAGAATTCCACTAGTTAGAAATGAATTAGCAAAAATATTTGGTGAAGAAAAAGTTTTAACCAATCTTGATCCTGACCTTGTAGTTGCAGTTGGTGCTGCTTGGCAGGCTTATAATTTAAGTGGCAAGAGTGAAAATTTACTTCTTGATGTTGTGCCACTTTCACTGGGAATTGAAATGATGGGCGGCATTGTTGATAAAATTATTTATCGCAATAATACCGTTCCAACTTCTGTTACCAAAGAATTTACAACTTACGCTGATGGACAAACAGGAATGCAATTACATATTGTTCAAGGCGAGAGAGAGCTTGCAGAAGATTGTCGTTCTTTAGCAAAATTTGAAATCAAAAATATACCAGCAATGAAAGCTGGTTTTGCAAGAATTGCCATCACTTTTAAAGTTGATGCTGATGGGCTTTTAACTGTTTTGGCAGAAGAAAAGTTGACGGGAGAAAAACAGGAAATAATTGTTAAACCAACCTATGGCTTGAATGAAGAGAAGGTAAAAAAATTACTTTTAGAATCGCAAGAAAATGCTAAGCTAGACATAGAAAAACGCTTACTTGCCAAAGCCTTACTTGATGCCAAAAAAGATATTTCGATTTTACAAAAAGATTTAGAAAGTTTTTCTCATTTAATTTCCAAAGAAGAGAGAAAAAATATTGATGAGAAAATTTTGAATTTAGAGAATTTATTTAAAAAAGAAGCTGGTAGAACCTTGATAACAAAAGCTACAGAAGAATTAGAAAAAGCTGCTGATAATTTTATTTTGCAGAAAGTTAATGCCATTGTGAATAAAAATTTATCTGGGAAGAAAGTTTAAAAAATTTAGTAGACCAAATGTAGCAAGCGCCTCCTGGCCACTCCTTAAAACATCATTGTCATTCACGCGAAGGCTGGAATCCAGATTTTCTAGCACTGGATTCCCGCCTTCGCGGGAATGACAAAATATTAAAAGAAATATAATTACCCAGTAATCGCAATTTTATATTTTTGACTCAAATATTTTTCTATTGCTATTCTTTCTTCATCTTTGAGATCGCGAGTAAAAATAATATATTCTGTGACATATACCATATCTAAATTCTTTAGATATGGTATATTATTGCGTTGTAAAGAAATAAAATATACTGCAGGAATTGCACCAAAAATATTTTCTTTAAATTTAGTTGTGCCATTGTAATTCGTGGCATTGATTTTACTTTTTGATTGTGGATAACATCATGCCAAATTGTAATTGTTGCCCCATCTTTTGTTTGAGCATATGTAAAACTCTCTGCCAAAGAATTTTCATACCATAATAATAAATCTTTGATCCCGCTGGTTATCTTTTAGTAAGAGCTCTGGGGCTATTTAATGAAGATTTTCGAACTAAGCTTTTATCCTTCATCACACCAGAAATCAAAACTCCAATAACTAAAATTACTATTGAAAGCTCAATTAAAGAAAATGCCTTAAATGGAGAATTTTTCTTGATGATATTATTTTTTTGCTCTATCAATTGCCTCTAAAATTAATTGCTTAGCTTTAGCAGCATCTTCAAATCCGGTAACTTTTACCCATTTACCTTTTTCTAAATCTTTATAATGTTCAAAGAAATGTTTGATTTTATTAATCAAATTCTCTGGCAATTCTTTGTAAGATTCTACCGCTTCAAATTGTGAATTTAATTTTTTTGCAGGCACGGCAATAAGTTTTTCATCCATACCTTTTTCATCTTCCATAATCAAAACTCCCACTGGTTTTACAGCAATTACTGAACCAGAAATAACTGGAAAATCTGAAACCACCAATACATCAATTGGGTCGCCATCTTCTGAAAGAGTGTGCGGAATAAAGCCGTAATTGCATGGGTAATACATTGGAGTGGCAATGAAACGATCAACAAAAATTGCACCAGAATCTTTATCCATTTCATATTTTACTGGATCAGAAGAATTCATTGGTACTTCAATAATAACATTTACTTGGTTTGGAGCGTCTTTGCCAATTGAGATTTTTTTGATATTCATGTTTTTGTTTTTTAGTTTGTTGATAATTTTATTCCGAGTTTACGACGGGTACCTCCCCTAACCCCTCCTTATCAAGGAGGGGAATGCTTTAGTCCCCTTGATAAAGAGAGGAATGCTTTTTCCCCTCCTTGATAAGAAGGGAAGGTAGATTAACACAAGTTCAGTAATTTTAATTCACTTCCACAACCACCGCACCACCTTGTCCACCTCCAATACAAAGAGTTGCAAGACCACGATTCTTACCTTGTCTTTTTAACTCTCTAAGCAAGTGAATAATAATTCTAGTTCCCGTCATACCAACTGGATGACCAAGAGCCACACCACCACCGTTCACATTTAAAATGTCATTACTAATTTCGCCTAAAGCTTCTTCTTTTGCAAAATGTTTTTTAGCAAATTCTTTTGAGGCAAAAGCTTTTTGACAACCAATTACTTGAGCTGCAAAAGCTTCATTAAGCTCAATTAACTCAATATCTTTCAGTGATAAACCAGTTTTGTCAAATAATTTTGCTGAAGCAAAAACTGGCCCTAAACCCATACGAGAAGGCTCTAAACCAGCGTAAGCATAATCACGAACATAGCCAAGCAAGCCATTTTCATGGTCATAACCAAGCTCTTTAGCTTTTGACTCTTTCATTAAAATTACAAAAGCCGCGCCATCAGTAATTTGTGAAGCATTACCAACCGTTACAGTTCCTGTAACTTTTTCAAAATATGGCTTTAATTTAGACAAAGCTTCCACTGTTTGACCATTTCTAATTCCCTCATCTTCTTCAATCATCAAAGAATTTTTTTCATCATTATTAAAAACTGGAATGATTTCTTCTTTAAAAATTCCATTAGCAGTTGCAGCTTCGGCGCGATTGTGACTCATGGTAGAAAACTCATCTTGCTGCCTTCTGGTAATTTTAAAATCTTTAGCAACATTTTCTGCGGTACAACCCATGATTAAACCAGAAACCGGATCTGTTAAGCCTTGAGTTAAACCAATTATTGGCTGTAAAAAGCTAAGTCTAAAACTTAATAAAGCAGATAATTTTTGCCCAATTGTTTTTGCTTTAAAAAGATTAGTAAAAAGATTGGTCATTTTTTTATTGAACATAAGTGGAATATTACTCATTGATTCCACACCACCAGCCAAAATAACTTCAGATTCACCATTTAAAATTTTTGCTGCACCAACTGTAATCGCCTCCATTCCAGAAGCGCAATTTCTGTGCACTGTAAAAGCAGGAATTTTTTCAGGAAGACCTGCTTTAAGCATAATTACACGAGCAATATTTGCCGCATCTCCTGGTTGAGCAACATTTCCCACAATAACTTCGTCAATTTTTTGTGGATCAATTTTTGAACGCAAAACCACTTCTTTAGCAATTCTGGCACCAAGATCGTGAGCAGTTAGTTTTTTTAAAACTCCACCAGCTTTTCCCATTGGAGATCTGAAGCCAGAAATTATAGCAATTCTTTCTTTCATAAAATTTTTTTTGAATTAGTTTTAAAATCAATATTTATATTTACACACTTTAATTTTTTTTCATCCACAGTTTTTTAATAAAATGATCACAAAAGAAATCACTGATTTTGCCAATTACTTAGCCGATATTTCAACTGCAATTGCTAAAAAATATTTTCGCTTACCAAATGGTGAAATTGCTAAAGAAGATGACAGCCCTGTAACCAAGGCAGATCGTGAGATTGAGCAAGTTATAAGAGAAGAAATTACCAAAAAATTTTCAACTCATGGAATTATTGGCGAGGAATTTGGCAATCACAATGAAAATGCTGATTATAAATGGATTTTAGATCCAATTGACGGCACTTCGTCTTTTATTATTGGTCGCCCAATTTTTGGCACATTAATTGCTTTAGCTTATAAAAATAAACCAATTTTGGGAATTATGAATCAGTCCATTACGGGCGAAAGATGGTTGGGAATAACTGGTGAAGGCTCATGGTTTCAAGGTCAAAAAATTCAAACCAGAAATTGTCGTAATTTATCGGATGCGGTACTTTGCTCAAGCTCACCTTTTTATTTTAAAGACAAAGATGAATTGCTGCTCAAAAAACTTTCCAGCCTAACAAAATATCAGAAAATTGGTGGCATTATTTATGGTGGAGATTGTTATTCTTATGCATCTCTGGCATCAGGATTTGTTGATATTGTAATTGACCCAGGATTAAAAGTTTATGATTATGCAGCTTTATTACCAATAATTGAAATGGCTGGCGGAGTTGTAAGTGATTGGCGGGGAAATGATTTGGAATTAAAATCTGATGTTAGGCTGGTGGCTTGCGCTAATGAAGAATTGCATAAAAAAGTTTTAGAAGTTTTAAATTCTTAAAAACTGTAAACAGTCCCAAACTTAATAATATCAGACCTAATCTGACCTCCAGTGGCGCTGTTATTCTCAAATTGCTGCTGACTATATAAAACCTTCACACCAAAACTATTGGAAAAATTTATTTGCGAACCAATGCCTATAACACCACTATTATAGGCTCTATTAGCTGCTAGAGAAGAAATTCCTAGATTTGAATTATAAGAAAACTTCGCAATGTCATAAGTTATAAAACCAGAAAGATGTTTGTTAAAATCATATCCGATATTGGCCTTTAAATTATAATTAGAATTTGCCTTAGAAATACTTGTTTGACCCAATATCTTGCTTTGATCAGTACCATAAAAACTATGCGATGCGGTACTTTTATTTTTTTCTGCAAAAACTTCTGGTGCCACAAAAAAACCACTACCACCGAATTTATAGCCATAATAGCGGTCTTCTTCGACTTTTTTTTGAGCAACCGAATTATCAATCTTACCAATCTTCTCATTATTTTTTGCCGCATCTAGACCAACATAAAAACCATCTTTTACATCATGTAAAGCAAATAA
>CAMDRL010000068.1 GCA_945906835.1 Rickettsia typhi | reverse complement strand
TTTCTAGCAACAGTTTCATTATTTATTAACTTGTAAGTAATACTATCATTCAAAGCCATGAATGAAGCATCGATAATATTTTTTGACACACCAATTGTGGTCCATTTATTTCCAGTATCATCTGCTGATTCAATCTGCACGCGGGTGATTGCTTCTGTGCCATCTGACGGTGTTAAAATTCTCACCTTGTAATCTGTTAAACGAACATTTTTTAAAGATGGATATTTGCGTGAAAGGGCTTTGCGCAAGGCTTTATCTAAAGCATTTACTGGACCATTTCCTTCAGCAACTGATAAAGTAATTTTATTGCCAACTTTAATTTTGATGTTTGCTTCAGCAATTGTGATTACTTTTCCTTTAGCATTAAATTTGCGCTCATCTAAAACTCTAAATCCAACTAAATCAAAAAAATTAGGAACCACACTTAAAGATCTTTTAGCTAAAATTTCAAAACTGGCATCTGCGGCGTCATAAGCATAACCTTGAGCTTCCAACTCTTTAACTTTATTTACCAAATCAGAAATTTGGCTGAATTTAATGTGATCTTCAGAGTGAAGTCCAATTTCTTTCAAGCGAGCAATGATATTAGAACGGCCAGCTTGGTCAGAAACCATGATTCGTCTTTGATTACCAACTGTTTCTGGCTCAATATGTTCGTAAGATTTAGTGCTTTTTGCCATTGCCGAAACATGCAATCCGCCTTTGTGAGCAAAGGCATATTTACCAACATAAGGTGCAAATTTATCGCGTTCTTTATTTAATAAATCATCTAAGAAGTTAGAGGTTTTAACTAGGTTTTTCAGTTGCTCTTCTTTAATTCCAACATCAAAACCCATTTTTAAAAATAGAGTAGGGATGATGCTAATTAAATTGGCATTACCGCATCTTTCACCAAGTCCATTAATGGTTCCTTGAATTTGACGAACACCGGCTTCAACTGCCGCCAAAGAATTGGCAACCGCATTTCCAGTGTCATTGTGGCAGTGAATTCCTAGATTTTCTCCAGGAATATGCTTGGTAACTTCTTTAACAATTTTAGAAATCTCGCTTGGTAAAGAGCCGCCATTAGTGTCACACAAAATAATCCATCTAGCACCAGCTTCATAAGCTTTTTTGGCGCATTTTAAAGCGAATTTTGGATTGGCTTTGTAACCGTCAAAAAAATGCTCAGCATCAAAAGCTGCTTCTTTTTTCTTTTTTACAATATGTTTGATTGAATCAGAAATCATGGCAAAATTTTCTGTTTCAGAAATGTTAAGCGCATTTTTCAAATGGAAATCCCAAGCCTTACCAACAATACAAACAGATTTTGTGCCAGAATTTATTAAAGCATTTAAGCCAGCATCACTTGCAGCAGAAGCATTAGGACGGCGTGTCATGCCAAAAGCAGAAAATTGTGATTTTTTTAATTTAGGAAGATTTTCAAAAAATTCATCATCAGTGTGATTAGCTCCAGGCCAGCCGCCTTCAATGTAATCAATGCCAAGACCATCAAGCATTTCAGAAATTTCAATTTTATCTTTAACGCTAAAATTTACCGTACTGGTTTGTGCGCCATCTCTAAGCGTTGAATCGTAAAGGTAAACTCGAGGTTTTTTTGTCATTTATGTTTTGGTTGGTTTTAGGATTTGAGTTTGTGTTATCTAGCGCAACCCCTCCTTATCAAGGAGGGGAGAATTTAAAACTTATTCCTTATCAAGGAGGAAGAAAATAGCCTAAAAGGCTATTTTCGGCAACATCGCGCTTCAGTGCCTAAGCATACCCCTACTTGATAAGGAGGGGTAGGGCGGTAGATATTTTATTAAGCTTTTCTATCAGCAATAGCCTGTTTAATCGCCCCAATAGCCTTAGCAGGATTCAACCCTTTTGGACAAGCATTGGTGCAATTCATAATTGTATGACAACGGTAAAGCTTAAAAGGGTCTTCCAAAGCATCCAATCTTTCATCAGTAACTTCATCCCTAGAATCAACAATCCATCTTTGTGCTTGTAGCAAAGTTGCAGGGCCTAAATATTTATCGCCATTCCACCAATAGCTTGGGCAAGAAGTTGAGCAGCAGGCGCATAAAATACATTCGTAAAGACCATCTAATTTAGCGCGGTCTTCGGGAGTTTGTAATCTTTCTTTATTGTTATTGCTAGGTTCAGAAGCTTGCAACCAAGGTTTGATAGATTTATATTGTTCATAAAAATTAGTTAAATCAGGAACTAAATCTTTAACTACGGGCATGTGAGGCAATGGATAAACTTTTACATCTTTGGTTTTGCAATCAGAAATTGACTTAGTGCAAGCTAAAGTGTTAGTTCCATCTATATTCATGGCGCAAGATCCGCAAATTCCTTCGCGACAAGATCTGCGAAAAGTAACGGAAGAGTCATGTTCAGATTTGATTTTGATTAAGGCATCCAAAACCATTGGACCGCAGTCATCTAAGTCAACTTCAAACTTATCAATGTAAGGATTTGTTTTTTTAGCATCTTCTGGATCGTAGCGATAAATCTCAAAAACACGCACATTTTTCGCGTTTGATTTTGCCTTAAAAAGCTTGCCAGCTTTTTTGTCAATTTGTGAATTTTTTGGAAGTGTAAATTCTGCCATTTTATTTCTATTTAAATTTAATAATCTCTTTTTTAGATCCTGAAGTAAGTTCAGGGTGACCAGAGAAGAGTTTGTCATCCTGAACTTGTTTCAGGATCTCTCTCATATTTTAATAAACCCTTTTCTTTGGTGGAAAAGCCTGAACTTCATTAGTCATTGGCTTTAAAACCACTTCACGGAAATCAATTTTAATTTGCGCTTTTTCATCAGCCCAAATTATTGAATGTTTCATCCAATTTTCATCATCACGATTTGGATAATCATCTCTAGCATGTGCCCCACGGCTTTCTTTGCGATTTAAAGCGCTGGCAATTGTAACTAAAGCCTGTGATCTTAAATTATCAAGTTCAAGAGCTTCAATTAAATCACTATTCCATACTAATCCACGATCGGTAATTTGTAAATCATCAAAACTTTTGAAAATTTCTTGCATTTTGGTAACGCCTTTAGACAAAATTTCGTTATCTCTAAACACTGCTGCGTGAGCTTGCATACATTTCTGCATATCAAGTCTAATTTTGGCGGTAGATGATTTTCCATTAGCATTTCTAATTTTATCAAATCTAGCAAGGCTTTCTGCGCCAGCATTTTTAGAAAGTTCAGCATGTGGAGTTTTTGGTTTAACAAGCTCTGTCGCTTGGATTGCCGCAGCTCTACCAAATACCACTAAATCAAGAAGTGAATTTGATCCCAAGCGATTAGCGCCATGAACTGAAACACAGCCAGCTTCACCAATTGCCATCAACCCTGGTACAATTTCAGTTTTACCATTTTTAACGGTTAAAACTTCAGCTTTTATATTGGTTGGAATTCCGCCCATATTATAATGAACAGTTGGAATTACGGGAATTGGCTGCTTGGTAACATCAACTCCAGCAAAAATTTTAGCAGTTTCAGAAATTCCCGGAAGTCTTTCGTGAAGAATTTTTGGATCTAAATGATTTAAGTGTAAATAAATGTGATCTTTGTTTGGTCCAACTCCGCGACCAGCAAGAATTTCCATAGTCATAGCGCGAGAAACTACATCGCGACTAGCTAAATCTTTAGCGCTTGGAGCATATCTTTCCATGAAGCGTTCGCCTTCAGAATTTACTAAATATCCACCTTCACCGCGAGCACCTTCTGTTATTAAGCAGCCAGAACCATAAACGCCAGTAGGGTGAAATTGCACGAATTCCATATCTTGTAAAGGTAAGCCAGCGCGAAGTACCATGGCGTTACCATCGCCAGTACAAGTATGAGCAGAAGTAGCTGAAAAATAAGCGCGACCATATCCGCCAGTAGCTAAAACTACGATGTGAGATTTAAAGCGATGCAAGGTTCCATCAACTAAAGAAAGAGCGGTAATACCACGGCAAATGCCATTTTCCATGATTAAATCAAGTGCAAAATATTCGATGAAGAATTGCGCATCGTGCTTTAATGATTGTTGATAAAGTGTGTGTAAAATTGCATGTCCTGTTCTATCAGCGGCGGCGCAAGTTCTTTGAGCTGGTCCACCTTCACCAAATTCTTTAGTCATTCCACCAAAAGGGCGTTGATAAATTTTACCTTCTTTGTTACGAGAAAAAGGTACCCCATAATGTTCAAGCTCAACGATTGCCGCTGGAGCTTCTTTACACATATATTCAATAGAGTCTTGATCGCCAAGCCAATCTGAACCTTTAACAGTGTCATACATATGCCATCTCCAATCATCTTCGCCCATATTACCTAGAGCAGCAGAAATTCCACCTTGCGCCGCAACTGTGTGGGAACGAGTTGGGAAAACTTTAGAAATACAAGCAGTTGAAAGTCCTTTTGCTGCCATGCCGAAAGTAGCGCGCAAACCAGCGCCACCAGCACCAACAACTACAACATCAAATTCATGATCAATAACTTTGTAATTTCCGATTTTA
Organism: Rickettsia typhi; assembly: GCA_945906835.1. Classification (GTDB taxonomy): domain Bacteria; phylum Pseudomonadota; class Alphaproteobacteria; order Rickettsiales; family UBA1997; genus UBA2645. The sequence goes on along the minus strand of CAMDRL010000068.1, from coordinate 2,563 downwards.
TTTTCTGACATTTTTTAATTTTTTGTGTTTATAAATTTTTTAAACTGATTGTATTAATCTAACGCCCTTAACCCCTACCTATCAGGAGGGTCTTGATAGCATTTTATCCAACCAAATGTAATCTAATAATAGATAAAACCGCTGCCACAGCAGTTGCAAAAGAAATAAAATGCATCAGTATAATGTAAAAGTGCATTTTAGTTTTATTGGTAATGTAATCTTCAATAATAACTCTCATACCAAATGATCCATGATAAAGCGATGTGCTAATCAATAAAATTCCCATAATAGCATTTAAAGGATAAGCAAAAAATACTGGCAAGTATTCTTGAGGATCTTCAAGAATTTGTACAAAAGAAATTACTAGCCAAAAAATAAGCGGAACTAAAGCAACAGCAGTGATTCTCTGCATTAACCAATGGCTGGCACCAGTTTTGGTAGAAGGGGAAATTTTATTTTTCATGATTTAGAATAATTTGAAATAAACTACTGAACCGATAGTAAGGACAGTAAAAATTAATGATATAGCGATAACCAAAAAGCCATTAGTTTGAGCGGTTTTTTTTTCAAAACCTTTGCCAATGTCCCAAAATAAATGGCGGATGCCGTTGCAAAAGTGGTAATAAAGAGCAAGAGTTAGAACGGAACCAGCTACTGCAAAAATAAAATTCATTACATCTTTCATCAGGCAATCACAAGTTTCGCTGGCTTCAACATTCATTTGGTAAGTGTAAAATACAATATACCAAGAGATTGCAACTATTGCAAAATAAAGCATAACTCCAGTAAGACGATGAAAAATTGAAGTGAGAGAGCAAATATTCCACTTATAAATTTGTAAGTGAGGGGAAGTTGGAGCTTTTCTGGATTTGTTTGTTTCTTGTGACATTTTGGCTTTGATTATTTCTTTGGGATTATTTCTTTGAAAGATTTTTATCAAAAAAAATTTCTTCCAATTAAGAACTATTTTGCATATTTTACAACAAAAAGTTTTAAGTTTTATTGTTGCTTGAAATCGTGCTAAAAATTGCTTGCAAAATAAATGAATTTATTTTTTTACTCAACGCTAGATCGTGAGAGCACTCCTAATTCTGCCGTTTTACCTTAGGTTTTGTTAAAATTTTAAACTAAAAATTTAGGAAATTTCAGTTGTGTGGTGAGGGGTTTTTGGGTTTTTCAGAGGCTCCTTAATAAGTCAAGATTTGGGACAGGTTCTAAGCTGATAAATTTTTATACCAAATCTAATTTTGATCTTTTGAGTAAGGAAATTGAATTAATTAAAAACAGATTGTCCTAATTTAAAAATATTAATCGCCTTCTCCATAGCGGGAGAATTTTCACGAAATAAATTTTTTACCGCCTTTTTGATAAATTCCTCAGAATCTTCTTTGTTAAGAGTGGCGAGATGAAGAGCTTTATTTATCTGATCTATAATATCTTCCGCTTGGTTAAAACTTCCAGCATTTCGAAAATCATCAGGTTGCAAACTATCTAAAAAATTCGCTTTTTGCTCTTCATAATTTTTAGTCATTTCTTGTATTTTTAACCCTCATTATTTTGTATAAACGGCAGAATTTCTATAGCGACAGCATATATCACAATAAACTTCAATCGTAAATTTTATTAAAGCAATCTATCCTTAGCATCTCTAAATAAAATCGTCATCCTAAGCGAAGTGAAGAATTTCTTTAGGAAAAACTTCTATCTCAAGAATTCCTTCTCTTAGCTCAAGATGATGGTTGCGTGCCAATAGGATAATTACAATAAATACATAATTTTCCTTTGATTCATTGTTTTCTGGCTATAAAACTAGTAAACTTACCCACCAATTTTTCCAACTTAACTTAAAAAATGACAAAAACAATCCTCGCAATTGGCAACGCTATTATTGACATGGTATGCAAAGTTGATGATGAATTTTTAACTAAAAATAATTTAGTTAAAGGCTCAATGTCCTTAATCGATGAAGCAACTGCTCAAAAATTATCAAATTTAAAATTTGAAACTGTCACCTCTGGCGGCTCTGCTGGCAATACCATCGCAACTCTTGCTGAGATTGGCGTTAATTCAGCCTTCATTGGAAAAGTTGCTAATGATGATTTTGGAAAAAAATTTATCAGCGAAATTTCTAGAACTGGTGTGAAATTTTTAAACAAGAATTTTTCCATTCAATCTTCCGCCAAATCCTTTATTTTACTTACTCCAGACGCTCAAAGAACCATGTGTACTTTTTTAGGCTGCGCTTCTGAAATTACTGAAGATGATATTGATAAAAAATTTTTTGAAAATGTTGAAATGCTTTATCTGGAGGGATATTTGTGGGATTCTCCAAACACAATTTTAGCTCTAAAAAAAGCCATTAATTTAGCTAAAAAAAATGCTGTAAAAATTGCCTTTTCTTTATCAGATAGTTTTTGTGTGTCTCGCCATAAAGACGATTTTTTATCTCTTGTTCAAAATGATTTGGATATCTTATTTGCCAATGAATATGAAGCTTTAGAGCTTACTTCGCAAAAAGAATTTTCTCTTAAAAACTTAGCTGACTTTTTTAAAGTAAAAAAAG
>CAMDRL010000067.1 GCA_945906835.1 Rickettsia typhi | reverse complement strand
AGCATTAATGCATGGCCCAACTTTTATGGGAAATGCACTTGCTTGCTCGGCAGCTAATGCTTCGCTCGATTTATTTGAAAAAATAAATTATGAGAAAAAAGTTTTAGAAATAGAAAAAATCTTGAAAAAAGAATTAAAAAAATGCCTCAATTTTAAAGGCGTAAAAGATGTGAGAGTTTTAGGAGCAATTGGCGTAATTGAGATTGAAGGAGATTTTGATAAAATGATTAAACTAAGAAAATCTTTTGTTGAGTTGGGAGTTTTTTTAAGGCCATTTTCTAATTGCATTTACATCATGCCAGCTTTGAATGTTAGCAAATCTGATTTGAAAAAAATTATTGATGCGGCTTTTGAGAGTTTATCAAAAAATTAAACATAAAATTTCTTAACAATATCTTCAAACTTCTTCTCCAAAATATTTCTCTTCAACTTCATTGAAGGTGTAATATCGCCACTCTCAATCGAAATTTCCTTAGTAATAATCGCAAATTTTTGAATTTGTTCCCAGTGATCTAAATTTTTATTAATTATGGAAATTTTATCTTCTGTAAAATCTTGTAACATTTTTGATTTTAAAAACTCCTCATCACTTCCTGAAAATTTAAATTTTTCTTTGCTTTTAGATAAAGTTTCAAAATCAGGAAATAACAATGCTGAAGTGAATTTTCTGCCTTCGGCGATTATTATTGCGCCAAGTAAAAATCCTAAATTTTGAATAAGTTTTTGCTCAATTGGAACTGGCGAAATATACTTGCCGTTAGAATTTTTGAATAATTCTTTTTTACGACCGATAATTTTTACAAAACCTTCTTCATCAATTTGCGCTAAATCTCCAGTTTTTAACCAACCATTTTCAATTACTTCTGCTGTTTTTTCTGGCTGATCATGATAGCCGAGCATAATATTTGGGCCCTTACCAAGAAGCTCTCCATCTTCACCAAGCTTAAGTTCAACCGAAGGAAATGATTTGCCAATTGTACCAAATTTACTAGCTTTAGGGCAATTTACTGCCAGAACTGGCGAGGCTTCTGTTAAACCATATCCACAAAACAAATTCACACCAATGTTTTTATAGAATCTTTCCATATCAAGCGACAATGCAGCTCCACCACAAATTATCATTCTCATATTTCCACCTAAACCGTCACGAAATTTTTTATAAATTAAGAAATCATAAGTTTTATCAAGAAAGCTTTTTTGTTGATCTGGATGCTTAATTAAGGCTCGCAACAAGGCTTTTCTAGCAAGACACTTTTTAAAGCCACTGGTCATTTCAACGCCATCTCTAATGCGCCCATAAAATTTTTCTAAAACTCTGGGAACTGCCGTCATTAAATTTGGCTTAACTTCTTTTAAAAGACCTCCAACATCTTTTACATCATTAGCAAAATAAATTGAAACACCTTGTGTGATGTAAAATGACATCACCATGCGTTCAAAAATATGAGCTAAGGGCAAGAATGATAAAACAACATCTTCTTTAAAAAGTGGAAAAAATTCTGCCGTGTCTTTGATTTGTGAAACTAAATTTTGATGAGTTAATTCAACTCCTTTTGGAGTTCCCGTACTTCCTGAAGTGTAAATTATGGTGGCTAAATCTTCTGGATTTGTTGCTTCCAAAAAAAATTCAAGATTATATTTTTTTTCCTCAATAGCTTTTTTACCAAGCAAAATTATTTCTTCAAAACTAATGGAATTTTCTTTACTAAAACCATAAGTAATAATTTTGAGATTAAGATTTTTTATATTTTCAAATAACTCTAGATTATCGGTAAAAATATATTGCACTTTTGCATCAGAAATTTCGTAAAGCAGATTTTCTTTTGAGATATTATGAAAAATAGGAACAGTAACCGCACCCCCTAAAATAGAGCCAAAATCAGCAATTAACCAAATAGGATTTTGATAAGAAGCAATTGCTAAAGTTTGATTTTTTTGCAAACCAATTTCTTTTAATCCACAGGCAAAATAAAAAGTTTGGTTTAAAAATTCTTGGTTAGAAAAACTTTTCCACTGATTATTTTCTTTGAAATTCAAAGCCCTTTCATTACTAAAATTACAGACTTGGAAAGAAATTAATTCGCAAAGAGTTGAGAAGTTTTTCATAAATATATAAATTATTATTTCTACATCATTATCATTCCCGTGTAGGCGGCAATACAGTTCTTACCGTACTTTCTGAATTCCCACCTGCGCTGGGATGAAAAAAGAAAAGAGAGTAGGAATGGTAATAAGAAAGAGTGATGACAAAAGGGTGTTAAAGAAATTTGTTAAAAAGATTCCAAAGAGTTGAGAGTTTTTGATGCAATGATTCATGATTTCTAATATATTCTCTGACCATCAAATCAACAGTTGCCTGCTTAGCGAAAAATAAGCAAATAATTACTAAAAACATTAGTGAAAAATAATTGGCTATGGAATCAAAAAAACGCGGATGAATTGCCGAATCTTTTACCTTAATTTTCTGCGCTCTATTCATTCTTTTTCTGGTTCCAGGATGGGTTGAAAAAAGCGTAAAATAACCGCTTTCACCAAACATTGACAAAGCAAAAGCCATGTTATTTCCACCAAAGGCTTGGGATGATTGCATGTCGCATCTATATTCAATAGATCTGCTGATAAATTTTCTTAAAACTTCATAGATGTTATAAACTATGAAGCGGTTAAAAAATGTGATTATATAATTTATAATTGAGTAAACATCGGTCATCAAATAAGCTGATATTCTGCCGCCATGAGGAACAAAACTCATAACTCTGGCAATGATATTAAAAATTATTCTAAGAAGTTTTGAAGTAAAATTAGTGGCTTTTTGATTGGCGATTATCAGAAATGTTGGCAGAAAATCTTTATTCATTAAGTGAGACATTTCATGACCCATGATGCTGCGCAAAGCATATAAAAATTTCTTTGAATCTTGACACTCAACTAAAAAATGGTTGATTAATCCACGAGTTAAAACTATCGCTTTACTGTTGACGCTGCTGACTGCATATGCATTTATCTCATCTGAATTTTTAACATATAATTGCACTGATTTTTCGTTAAATTTCTTTCTAACTTGATCAAAAATACCGCCTAAAAAATCATAATCTTTGAGCTTTTCATAACGGATACAATTTTTTAGAGAGGTTTTAACTGAAAAGCCGAAGAGGAAATCTAAAACCAAATATAGCAGCATAAAAAAGCTGACAAGAAAAGCGGATATGTAGACTAAAAATTTTAGCTTCTGATAAATTGTGTCGCTAATTATTACTGCGTGATCTTGAAAATCTAAAAAGGGAATTAATATGACTAAGAATGGTATAAGCAGCACTACAATATTAAAAATTGTAATAATGAAAACTAGGATTAGGTTTATTGGCTTGGCGAACATGTTTATAATTGTATTGGTAATTTTCAGAACCCGAAACAAGTTCAGGATGACAAACTCTCTCATCTTAATGACAAGCTTTCAATTGAAATAACAAGCCACCTCCATCTTCATCCTGAACTTGTTTCAGGATCCATATAGACTTCAAACATTACTTACTAATTAATATTATTGTAAAGATCATTTGAATTTTTACTTAAGAGTGATTAGCTACACAATTCGAAATTTTCAATTAATTAATTATTTTTCAAATAAATAAAATGCGCACAATTCAAATTAACAATATCAAAATTTCCAACAACCTTCCTTTCGCTTTAATTGCGGGTCCTTGTCAAACTGAGTCTCTTGACCATTCATTAATGATGGTGTCAAACATTAAAAGAATTTGCGACAAATTAAACATCAGCTTTATTTACAAATCATCTTTTGATAAAGCTAATAGATCAAGCCTTGAAGGTAAGCGTGGCATTGGTTTAGAACAAACTTTAGAAATTTTTTCAGAAGTTAAAAAACAATTTGGCTGCCCTATTTTGACTGATATTCACAATGAAGCTCAATGCCAACTTCTTGCCGATAATGACTTAGTTGATATATTGCAAATTCCAGCTTTTTTATGTCGCCAAACTGATCTTTTAGAAGCGGCAGCTAAAACCAATAAAGTTATCAATATCAAAAAAGGACAATTTTTAGCACCTTGGGATGCGGCAAATATTGTTAAAAAAATGGATCAATTTGGTAAAAAAGATTTGCTTTTGACCGAACGCGGCGTGAGCTTTGGTTACAATACTTTGGTTTCTGATATGAGAAGTTTGCCAATCATGGCCAAAACTGGCTGTCCTGTAGTTTTTGACGCAACTCATTCAGTACAACAACCTGGTGGCCTTGGTGGCGCCAGTGGCGGTCAAAGAGAATTTGTTGAAACTTTAGCAACTGCTGCAGTTGCAGTTGGTGTTGCGGCGGTGTTTATGGAAGTTCATCAAGACCCCGATAATGCACCTTCTGATGGACCTTGTATGGTAAGGTTGGATAATCTTGAAAAACTTTTGACTAAGTTGAAGAAGTTGGATGAGATTGCTAAGAATTAAGTAGTTAAATCACCCTTCTCAATCGCCTCTGGAGATTGATCCGCCCTCTTTTTCAAAGAGGGCTTTGCCGCTTTTAGCCCTCTTTGAAAAAGAGGGCGGATAAAGCATAGCTTCAGACGGGTGATTTAAATTTATCTAAACTCAAATTACAAAAACCTCATGAAAGAAAAACTCTATCACATTCTAGTAATCGACGACGATACTCGCCTAAGAAATCTTTTAGGAAGATTCTTAGATGAAAGCGGCTTTCATGTTTCATTAGCCAAAGACACTGAAGAAGCTAAAAACCTAATGCAAAGCACCCCTTTCAACCTTCTTATTGTTGATGTAATGTTACAAGGCGAAAGTGGAGTTGACTTTACCGACCATGTTAGAAAATTCTCCAAATTACCAATCATAATGCTTACCGCCCGCGGTGAAATAGAAGACCGCATCAAAGGACTTGAAGCTGGCGCTGACGATTACATACAAAAACCTTTTGAACCAAAAGAATTATTATTACGCATCAATAATATTCTCAAAAGAGTTAACACCAATTCCGACAAGCAAAATATCTGCCACTTCGGCAATTTCACCTTTAATAGCACAGAATGTCGCTTAAAAGATGGTGAAGAATTTATCCATATCACAGACAGCGAAGCAAAAATTCTAACAATTTTGTGTAAAGAAAAAGGCAAAACAGTTTTGAGAGAAACGCTTTCTTCGCTTTGTGGCGAGATTGACGAAAGAAGCATCGATGTTCAGATCACAAGGCTTCGTAAGAAGATTGAATCAAATCCGAAACAACCGAAATATTTGCATACTGTGCGGAATCATGGTTATGTTTTGTATGGATAAGCTTAAGTACATTAATACTGAGCAGGACTGAGATACGAACCAATATTATCTCTTACAAAACTGAGTTCATAACCAGTATTTTACGAAGAAATTTTACTGTTAAGATATCTTAAAAGCTTGTCATTATTTTCAACAAGTGTATAACTTTTTACTTCCTTACCTTTTTTATTTAAAACATGTTTGGTTTGAACATTAAAATTCTCTTTCAGGATAATAAAATCAACTACAGATAAGTTTTTATTTTTACCACCGTTGCAGAAGTGCTCAATCATATTATTTCTTATGAGCTGGATGTTTTTGATTTCTGAATCATTTCGTTTAATATTTTTTATCTTTAAATATTCTAAATCTATTATTATAGTATAAGCTTTTTGATACCAAAATTCAGTCATGTATCTTGTTTTATAAAAAGATTGAATTATGCCGTCTTTAGAGGTTGCGATTGCATCAAATATATCAAATAAAATAAATTGCAGTGTTTGAATATTTTGCTTAACATTATGAAGATAAGGTAAAATACCAAAAGTGTTCATATTTACTGCATATTCATTTCCATCTCTATCTCTCTCGATTTTTATCCAGTCTTCTATTTTATATATTTCTTTGCCGTAGTTAGTTATGAAGTTCTCAAAAATTTTAAGTAACTTACCATATTCAGTAAAATATTTATTTTTTAATTGCTCTATTTGCATAACTTGCATTTTTTTATTATCTAATTATCAATAAGCTAATTTAATAAGCATGAGTAGGTGAAGGCCTCTAATCTGAACACTGGTAACTATTCAGCTCCATCTTCGCTACCTTTCTTCTTAATTAATAATTGACATTAACACATATTAGAACTTATAATGCTGGTATTGGATTGCGGATTAGCGGTCGGCAAAGGGCTTTTGGGGTTTCTCAAGAGCCTTTTGTTTTTTATAGAGCTCAGTTTTTAATTATGTCAAATATTTCTGAAATATTTTAATTTTTTGGAAAAATCTTAAAACCCACTCCATAAAAATTACCACATTCACTTTTATGGAATTTTGACTTTACGACTTCAAAAGCTCTATTTTCTTTTCTGGTCTAAGAGTTTTAATTCCTATTGGCCTTGCAACCAAATCTGCCAGTTGAAGACCAGCTGAATTGGACATTTTATTAGACATAATAATTTTAAAATTCATTGCGATATTTTGATAATTCTCACCATCACAAACCCTTCTGAATTCTAACTCTAATTCTTTATCTTCTTTTAAGTCTCTTTGCTCAACAACAATATGAGTAATTTTATCATGATCATTTTTTGCTTGTAAAAATTTATAAGCTCTTTCCATGCAATATTTTAGAGCTATATTATATGAATTATTGTTTTTGCTATACAACTCTTCTTTTTTGATAGCCGTTGCGATAATAGCAAAATCCTCTTCTTCTATTATTTTTGTTAAATCAGTAATAAAATTTTGCTTTGCTTCTTTGCTGCTGAATTTCTTAAAAAATTCTCTCTCTTCTAATATCATGTTAATGAAGGATCACCATGTCGTGACCAAAATATTTAAATTTTACCTCTTTTAATTTTCTGATAATGCTTTCGCTATAAATTTTTTTATTAAAAATACAAAAAGCCAAAACAAAAACTGGATATTGCTTGTCTATCGATTCCAAAGAATGATCTCCGCTTTCATCTACATAAATTATATAATCGCTAAAATTTTCTTTTTTCATTTGCGGTAAATTTGAGTTAGTATTTGTGGCAAAATTTCTTTTCTAGAAACTTGAAGAAAGGTGTCAAATTTTAATATTAAATGCCAAATAAAAAACTCCTAATACATTTTCTTGATATCAGGCAAAGCAATATTTACAAATA
>CAMDRL010000066.1 GCA_945906835.1 Rickettsia typhi | reverse complement strand
TAAGTGGCGATACATTAGTGTATTTTACGAATGGCGCAGCTGCAACCCCATTAAAATTACTTTATAACTATACTGCATCCTCTAGATACAAGACACTCAAACTCCAATCTCAGCTTCAGTTATAATTATCAGGTTGGAAGTGCCAATATTCATACTATAAAATACAATAAAACTAGCGATACCAGCTATTGCTGGGTTAGTGGCGGCGCTTCAGCTGGAGACGCCTCTCATTCTGGAGGAAAACTAACCAACTGTTACGAAAATTATTTTGGTGGAGGATATTATCGAGGCTATATTTCTGAATTTATTTTATTCACCCGCTCTTTAACCGATGAAGAAAGGCAAGATTGAGACTTATTTAAGTAAAAAATATGCAATTAAACTTAGCTAAAGCAATATAACAAAATTGCCTTCTGAGCATGAAGGCGGTTTTCAGCCTCATCAAAAACTACTGATCTTTTTGAATCAATAACTTCCGCAGAAACTTCAACTCCACGATATGCAGGCAAGCAATGGGTAAAAATTGCAGTTTTTTTAGCTAATTTCATCAAATCAGAATTTACCTGATAAGGCATTAGAGTTTTTAGTTTTTTGTCTTTTAATTGATCATTTTTTTCTGCCGCATCACCCATTGAAAACCAAGTGTCTGAAATCAATACATCAGCGTCTTTAGCAGCTTTTTTTGGATCAGAAACGAATCTAATTTTAGCTCCATTTTTTACAGCTTTTTTGGCTTCATAATTACAAAAATTGAATTCTTTTGGCACCGAAATTACCAATTCATAATTGAAGGCTTTAGCACCTTGTATGTAGGAGTTAAGCACATTATTTGCATCACCAAACCACACTAATTTTTTACCAGCAATTCTGCCCAAATGTTCTTCAATAGTTAAAATACTAGCCATAATTTGGCAAGGATGAGAAAAATCTGAAAGCGCGTTAATAACTGGTTTAGAAGAATTTTCAGCAAAATCTAAAATGGTTTTGTGAGAATTGGAACGAATCATAATTGCATCAACAAAGCGCGATAAAACTTTTGCAGTATCTTCAACAGATTCACCTTTGCCAAGCTGCATATCATTTTTATTCATAACAATTGCATGTCCGCCAAGCTGATTAATGCCCACTTCAAATGAAACTCTGGTACGAGTTGAAGTTTTTTCAAAAATCATCGCCAAATTTTTGTGAGTCAATAATTTAGCTTGAGCAGAAAGGTTATTGTGTCCACTAGATTTATTTTTTAATTTCTTTGCAACTTCAATAATCTTACGCAATTCTTTGGCATCAATCTTATCTAAATCGATAAAATGCTTGGTTAATGTTTTCTTTGACATGAGAAAATTTGTTAAAAAATCTTTTGAAAAATTAAAGGAAGCAAGCGAATCTAGGTTTGGGACAATAATTGTCAAGAAACACACTTAAAATTTATTAGCAATGCATAATAATAAAATCTTTATCACCAGTGGCGGAACTGGCGGACACATAATTCCAGCTCGTTGCTTAGCCACAGAATTGACCAAAGAAAATTTCCAAGTTTTGTTTTTGGGAGATAAAAAATATCGCAATTATATCAAGGCTGAAGATAGCTTTAAATCATCAATAATAGCCTCTTCTCAACTTGAGAAAAAACCACTAAAATTAATAACCGCTGCTGTAAAAATTGGCTTTGGCGCATTGCAATCCTTATTCAACTTATTAATTCATCGCCCTAAGTTTGTAGTGGCCTTTGGTGGCTATTCAACCTTTCCTTTATTGATTGCAGCGGTTATAACCAAAACTAAAATAATTTTACATGAGCAAAATTCTCATTTGGGGAAAGTGAATCGTATTTTTGCCAAATATGCTGATAAAATTGCTTTAAGTTTTGTAGAAACCACTGGAATCAATGAAAAAGACCAAAGTAAAACCGTATTTGTAGGCAACCCAGTTCGTGAAGAAATTTTGGAATTAAATAAAATTCCTTATTCTTTGCCTGAAGAAAAAACCATAGAAAAAAAGCCTGATAATAAAATGGGATATGATGTGCTACTTGCTTCAGAACTTAATACTTATTTACAAAATCCTAAAGAGAATAGAGAAAATTTATTTAATATTTTGGTAATTGGCGGCAGTGGTGGTGCCAAAATCTTTAGTGAAATTTTGCCAAAAGCATTTTTCAATTTAAGCGATGGCTTTAAAGGAGGCATTAATATCATTCAGCAATGCCGTGAAGAGTTAATGAAATCAACTTACAAACAATATCGCTCTTTCAATTTAAATGGTGAAATTCAAACATTTTTTTCTGATATGCCAGAAAAAATTAGCCAAGCTCATTTGGTAATTGCCCGCGCTGGCTCATCGTCGCTTTTTGAATTTTGTGCCGCAAAAAAGCCGATGATTTTAGTGCCTTTTGAAAAAGCTGTCGACAATCATCAAGAAAAAAATGCGCGTTTTTTTGAAAAAAATGGTGCGGCAATTGTTATCACAGAAAAAGAATTCACCATCAACAAAATTAGCGAAACCTTAAAAAAATTAATTGATAGTCAATCAGTTCTAAAAAGAATGTCAGATTCAGCCGCCTCTTTAGCAAAAATTGACGCAACTAAAAACTTAGCAAAGTTACTAAAATAATGACTCAAAATGATAATTTAGACATCAATTCAGACACTATTGCAGAAGCTGCAAAGGAAGTATCTTTGTCCGAAATTATGAAAGAAAAAAGATTAAAATTGGGCATAGAAATAGGCGAGGCAGCTGCTTATTTAAAAATGAAATCCCGAGACATTGAGGCAATTGAAAATAATCAGAGTTTAACCACTCAACATTTATACATCTTTGGAGCTTTGCGCGCTTATGCAAAATTTCTAAAAATTGATCCAAAAATTGTTGAGGAAAAAATTAAACTTTTATCAGTTGAGTCAAATGTTATCAATACTAAACATAATCTTATTAATATTGGCGAAAACCTTGATTTAAAACCAACTAAGGATCAATTTTTTAACTTTCTGCTTATCTCAATTTTGTTGTTTCTAATATTTTTATCTTTATGCAATTTTTATGAAGGTGATAAGAAATTAATAACTACCGAGAAACTAGTTGAAGAGCTAGAAAATGTTGATTTTTACAATTAATTGCAATGCTCAATTTAATAAAAATTACTAATGTTTTTAAATCTTCTAATATCAAAGAGGCTTTAGAATATTTAAAATCTTACAAATTTCCAGCATCACAATCAAAAAAATTTAAAATAAGCGCCTTGGGTATTTGTGCTATTGTTTTAACTCTATTCACTACACCTCTCTTACTTGACAATTCAGGATTAAAATTTCAAATCGAGCAAGATATTAGCAAATCTCTTGGCGCAAATTTTACGATAAATAGCAAAATCGATATTTCATTTTTGCCTTCAATGTCAATTTCCGCCAAAAATGTTTTATTACAAAATTATGGTAAGGGCGAAAAAGTTTATAATTTTTATGCTAAATCGGTCATCATAGATTTATCATTTTTAAAACTTTTAGCGGGTGAATTTGCGGTAAAAAAAGCAACATTTTCTAGTACGATTTTAGAAAGCTATTACAGTTCAAACCAGCCCAAGCGTGAAAATAAATTTACTGAGATCGCAGAAAAAATTGCGAAAAATTCTCAAGCAGCGCCACATGAAAAGCTTAACTCAAGCCTAATTTCCAAAATATCAGTTGATAATTTAGACCCTTCAAAAATTGGGTCAAAAAATTCTATGATCTTTATTGTGAATAATGGTGAGTCAATTTCTTATGACAAATTTTCCAATAAGAAAGAAATTCAAAATATTTTTGGTGAAATAAAAATTAGTGATAACAAAATTAAATCTAGTGGAGAATTCACTAATGAACAAATTCTTAATAATTTTAGATTTCTCGCCTCTTTTAACTCTGGCTCTCTGTGGGATTCTTCTTTACTAGAAATTTCTTCCTCAATTTTTAACTTAAGAATTAAAGGAAATTTCTCATCAAAAAATCTGGGAATTTTTAAAAGTGATTTTAAAGGTGAAATTGACGCAGAAATTCTTGAATTGAAACCTTTCTACAAAAGTTATATTGACAATAATAAAGCTATTTATGACAAATTAAAATCAGGAATTAATCCAATTAAAATTAGAGGAAAAATTATCAGCACTGCTGGCGAAGCCTCTATTCAAGATATTGTGATTAACTCAAATTTAATTAATGGCAAAGGTTCTGCAGAATTAAATTTAACTTTTGAAACTCCAATAATTGATGTTGATTTGAATTTAGATAATCTAAACTTGGATGACATTTGGTCTTCCGATGGAATTGTGTTTGAGAAGGATTCTGAGAATAAAAAAATAGCCAAAACTATTGTTGATGAAACTACAGAAACCTTACCAGCTATTGATGTCACCACACCATCATCACCTGAAACAAAAACTGATGAAGCTGTAAGTCACATAATAGAAGAAGCTAAACCTTTAGAGAAAAACATAGATTTTCTTCCTCAAAAAATATTTAGATCTCTTGATTTAACTGCCGAAATTAAAATCAAAAATATTAAATATTTAGATGGAGAACTCAAAGATGCCAATCTTTATTTAACCACCTCAAAACAAGGGGAGATTATAGTTTTGCCTATAATATTTAAAATTCCAGGAGAAGGCACGGTGCGCATCAATGGCGTTTTAAGTCAAAGTAATAATATTCCTAAACTTATTGGTAGAATTGATATTGTTGGAAAAAGCCTGCAAGATGTTTTTAAGTGGCTTCATTTGGAATCGCAAAATCTCAAACTCGATAACCTTAAAGAATATATATTATACTCCGATATTTTATTCACTCCCAATAAAATTTCTCTAAATAATTTATATCTAAATCTCAATAGCAATCAAAGCGAATTTTTGGGCGAAATCAACATTGATAACAGCGAAAAAACTCTTCATATTGATAATAAATTTATAATTAGCTCCTTTAATGTTGATGATTACTTTTTGATTTCGGGACAAAATATTTATTTATCCCCTGGATCATTGCTGAAAAAGATTTTATGGCTCAATGACATCAGCTCTAACAACAAGCTTGATTTGGTTTTTGATAAATTAACTTACAAGGGCGAAGAGTTCTTTAACCAATCTATAAAATTGTTATTTGGCCAAGGTTATTTTGAGGTATCTGATCTAAGATTAAAATCTGAGGAAACAGATTTATCAGCAAATTTGAAAATTGATATTAGCGACAAAAATCCTTATTTTGAAATGAATATTAACGCCGATAGTTTTCATTATGAATCCCTTAAAAGTAACAAATTATTTGGCATAAAAGACTTGGAAAGTAACGCTGTCGATCAATTCTTTTCTTTACCATCTTTGGAAGATTTTAGCGGAGTAATATCTCTTGCCGTTGATAATTTAAGTTTTGATGATTTGGTTATTAAAAATGCTAAAATGGGTGGAAATTTGGAAGGTGGAGATATTAAAGATGCTCAATTAAGCTGTGATTTATATGGCGGTAACTTATCTTACAAAGGTCTAATTGGTATTAAATATGACAAAACTATTAACGGTAATTTATCTTTTAATAACGCACAATTAAATGAATTTTTGCCATTAATTGATCTGAAAAATATCAGCGGAATTAGCAATATTTCAGCCAGCATAACTTCGTCAGCAAGTAAAAAAAGTGAATTTCTAAGTAATATTTTTAGTGAAATAAAATTTAACGCCAACTCTCCTGTGGTTAGTCAATTTGGCTTAGATAGTCTTGTTAGAAAAATGTTTGACTTAAAAACATATCGTCAAGAATTACACGATTTAGAGGCGGTTTTATTTAATTTGGAAAGCAAAACTTCTTTAAAAGAAGCCAACGGCACTATTATTCTTAATAAAGACAAAGATAGTAAATTTAAAATTAACATTGCCGGAACTGCTTCTACTGGAATTATTTCTGGAAAAATAGATATCGTCTCTCACAAACTTGATGGTTTGGCAAATATTATATTTTTAACTGGCGATAGAAGAAAACAGGTGCCAATAAATATCGCAATTTCTTTTAAAGGAGGTTTTAATAATATAGATCATGCCGCCAATCTTGATCAAGCCAAACAATATTTGGGAATTATTAAAACTTCAGATCAAAAATCTGCTCTACCTTTGGAAATGAATTCAAGATTAATAGATGACCCAAAATCTCAAGATGCACTATCTAAAATAAAAGAAGTCATGGCAAATCCTGACTCTTTTAAAAATCAACAAGTTCAACCATAAACAATGCCAATGAAACCAATATCTACACGCATTTCAACTGCTGAAATTCTAAGAAAAAAAAATCACGAAAAAATTATTTGTCTTACTGCCTATACATTTCCAATGGCAAAAATTTTAGATGAATATTGCGATATTATTTTAGTTGGAGATTCTCTTGGAATGACAATTTACGGACTTCCTGATACTGTTGATGTAACTTTAGAAATGATGATAAATCATGGTAAAGCAGTTATGAAAGCGGTTAATAAATGTTTTGTTGTGGTTGATTTGCCTTATGGAACTTATGAAAATTCGCCAAAACAAGCTTTGGAATCTGCTAAAAAAGTTATAAGCGAAACTGGCTGCGATGCTATAAAAATTGAAACCTCGCATGGCATGGCTTCCACGATAAAATTCTTAGTTGAAAATGGCGTTAATGTTATGGGACATGTTGGTCTTTTACCACAAAGCGTTAGAAAAATTGGCGGCTATAAATATCAAGGTCGCGATGAAAAATCTGCTCAAGAAATTTTAGAAACCGCTAAATTAGTTGCTGAAGCTGGGGCATTTTCTATTGTAATTGAAGCAGTTCCAGCAAAATTAGCTGATAAAATTTCTGCCGCAATTTCAATTCCAACAATTGGCATTGGCGCTTCTGCAAACTGCGACGGACAAGTTTTAGTAATTGATGACTTACTTGGATTAAATCAAGAATTTAAACCGAAATTTGTGAAACATTATGCTAATTTAGCTGAGGAAATTTCTGTTGCTGTGAAGAAGTTTTCCGCAGATGTTAGGGATAAGAAATTTCCTGATTTGGAGAATTTGAAGCAATAGTTTATCCCCTTAAATCACTCGTCTCAAATGCTACGCATTCGATATACCCTCTTTGAAAAAGAGGGTTGATCAATCGCCCTATAAAATATTGGGGCGATTGAGACGGGCGATCTAACTCTTACTTCTGTTAATTTTAAAGAAATTGACAGTTAGTTTGTCAGATCTATATTGCCGCAAGATTTTTTGATGTTCTCACTTCTTCTGACAAAAAATTCCTAAAACTTCTTATA
>CAMDRL010000065.1 GCA_945906835.1 Rickettsia typhi | reverse complement strand
CATTGATTACAGCGGCTATCCAGATTGTCGCCCAGAATTTATTGAAACTTTTGAAAAATTAGCAACTCTTGCAACCGCTGCTGGCGTTGAAAATAAAGGACATTTCAAAATTCATACTCCGTTAATCAAACTTTCAAAAAAAGAAATTATTGAAGAAGGCATCAGAAATGGAGTTGATTACTCCATAACTCACAGTTGTTATGACCCTATAATTGAAGATAATAAGGTTATTTCTTGTGGCAAGTGCGATTCATGTAAATTGCGTTTAGAAGGCTTTAAAGCTGCGGGAATTGAGGATAATTTGATGTATAAGAATTTCTAAAAACTGAAAGCCCTAATCTACCGTCCCTAACCCCTCCTTATCAAGGAGGGGAACTGATCCGAGTTCGGTTTAATTACTCTCCTTAATAAGGAGGGATTAGGGGCGTTAGATTAGGGCTTTCAGAGTAAATTTAAATCCATAAAAAAGGCTCTCAAGAATAAATCTTAAGAGCCTTTTGTTTTTCACTTCAAAACATGAATTACATGTTTTCAGAAATGTATTTTACAGCACTAGAAACTGTGTTAATTTTTTCAGCAGCTTCATCAGGAATTTCAATTCCGAACTCTTCTTCAAAAGCCATAACTAATTCAACTTGGTCTAAGCTATCAGCTCCCAAATCATCAATAAAGCTAGCATTTTCAGTAACCTTAGCTTCTTCAGCGCCTAGGTGGTTAATAATAATTTTTTTAACTCTTTCAAAAATCTCGTTGTTATTAGTCATAAAATAAATGATTTGTTGATAAAATTGTGGAAACAAATTCTGAAAAGAAAACTTATAAAAGCTTAGAGGTAGTTTCTTTACTCTAAGGCGCGGCAAGTTAATTAAGCAAAATTAAATAGCAAATAAAAAACTACAAAATATTACAATTTTAGCAAGTATTTTATGCAGTTTTTTAAAGTGGCATTATTGCCATAATTTTATTTTCATTATTAAGCGAATTAGCTCCATGAAAAAATGGTAACATTCCTATAAATTTATCTAAAAATTTTACTTCCTGTTTTGCAATTAAAACTTGTTTTACTGGTACATTTTTAGAGTCAATTTTGTGAGCTTTTAGCAAATACGAAAGCGCTTGTTCTTTGCCACCTATTTCATCTATTAATCCAACTTTTAAAGCCTGTCTACCAGTAAATACCCTACCATCAAGAACCGCTCTGGTATCACTTACAAGTTTTTTCCCTCTTCTTTCGCGCACTAAATCAGCAAAAAACTGGTAACTATCTTGAATTGATTCATTAATGACACGATCAACCATTGAATTAGATTTTTCAAATGGAGACGGACTGCCTTTTAGAGGGGAAGATTTATAATTATTGAATTTAACACCAACTTTATTTGCTAAATCTGTGAATTCAGCCGATTGCATTAGAACACCAATTGAGCCAGTTAATGTACCATTTCTGGCAATGATATAATCGGAAGCAACCGCTGCCATGTAGCCACCAGAAGCAGCAACTGAACCCATAACAACTACGATTGGTTTTTTATCAGCAATTTTTTTAAGATCTTCAAAAAGAATTTCACTTCCAACGATGCCGCCACCTGGGCTATCAATATTTACGATTAGAGCTTTTACAGAATCTTCTTTAGCAACTTCTTCTAAAATTTTACTGCGATATTCATCTTCAAAAATCACACCTTCAATTTTTATATCAGCAATATAACTGCCTTCTGGAAGACTATCTGACAAACTACCGCCAGAGATGAATCTTAGAAATAATAAAAGTGAAATAGACGCAAATATGATGGCTACATTTTTCCATTTATGTACTTTATTTTTAAGATAAATCAATGCCGCTAAATTGTCAGATGCATTCATAATTTTTTATAATTATTCTTTGTTACTTTCCTCTAATGCTGCAAGAGATTCTTTCAAAGCTTCTCCAGCAATACTTCCTATAGTAGCTCCACTATCTGAATCAGAATAGAAGTGAGATCCTCGTTCATCAGATTCCATGTCTTTAATTGAAAGCAGAAGTTTTCCAGTTACTTTGTTGAATAATACAACTTTGGCTTCAACGCGATCACCAATTTCATATTTTTCGGTTTTTTGTTCTTGTTTATTTTTAGAAATATCAAGTCTTTTGATAACTGCTTTTAGGCTGCTATCTAATTCAACTTCTAAGAAATCTTTTTTAACATTAACTACAACACAAGAAACAACTGTTCCGGTATCAATTTTTTCAAGATCATCTTTGAAAGCTGAGCTTTCTAATTGTTTGATTCCAAGAGAAATTCTTTCTTTTTCATAATTTCCACCCAAAACCATAACTTTGATTTTTTCGTCTTTTTTGAATTTTTTAAGAATTTCTTCAGTAGCTCCATTAGCTGAAATATCAGAAACATGAACTAAACCATCAACTCCGCTGTCAAAACCAACAAATAAACCGAATTCAGTAAAGTTTTTTACAGTTCCTTCAACAACATCTCCAACTTTATTAGCGTCAGAGAAAGCTTGCCAAGGATTCTTCTCGCATTGTTTCATGCCAAGAGAAATTCTGTGATTTTGTGGGTTAATATCAAGAACCATAACTTCCACTTCTTGGCTTACTGACAAGAATTTTCCTGGAGTGTTATTATTTTTTAACCAGCTCATTTCAGAAACATGCACTAAACCTTCAATGCCATTTTCGATTTCAACGAAAGCACCATAAGTTGTAATATTAGTAACGCTTCCTTTAACAACTGAGCCAACTGGATATCTTTGAGCAATTGTATCCCAAGGATTTTGTTGTAGTTGTTTCATGCCAAGAGAGATTCTCTTATTGTCTTCGTCAAATTTAATAACTTGAACTTTAACTTCTTGACCAACTTTTAACACTTCAGATGGATGTCTAACGCGACACCAAGAAATATCAGTTAAATGCAATAGACCGTCGAAACTTCCAAAATCGATGAATGCACCGTAATCAGTGATATTTTTAATAATACCGTCAAGAGCATCGCCCACTTTAATTTTAGCAAGAACTTTATCTTTTTCGACATTTCTTTGAGTTTCAAGAATAGCTCTTCTAGAAACAACTACATTTCCTCTAATTTCGTCAATTTTAAGAACTTGTAATTTTTCAACTTTATTAAGTAAGAAAGCGTCATCAGTTAAAAGCATTGTATCAACTTGGCTTCTTGGTAAGAAACAAGTAATGCCGTTTACATCAACAGCATAACCACCTTTAACTTTTCCAAGGATAAGACCTTCGATAACAGTTTTATCTTCAAGGCAATTTTTAAGGTAATGCCAATTATTATATCTTCTAGCGTTATCTCTACTGATGATTAATTCACCTTTTTTATTTTCAAGTCTTTCTAAAAATACATCACAAACATCGCCTTCTACAATATTTCCATCTCTTTTGAATTCAGAAATATCAACGAATCCAACTGATTTTGCACCAATATCAACCGCAACACCTTTGTCAGAAATTCCAACTATAACACCCTTTACAACAGTACCTTCAACTAATTTTTGACTGTCTTTTTCATATTCTTCGAAAAGGGAAACAAAATCTTCCGCTGCGAAAATTTTTTCTTGCTCTGCTAATTGACTAGATAAGTTAATGACTGGCTTGCTCATATGGATAAGTTAATAAAGAAATTAATAAAAACCCCAAAAATAAATAACATGAATTTAGTTGGGATTGGAAAAATGGAGCGCGAAAATATTGATCTGAACTATAAAATCAAGCAGTTATTTTAGAAATTCATGAAATTGTCGCTTCATTATTATTACATCCTAAACCGTCGGTTGAGCGTAGTCGAAACCAAAGGTTTAAAAAATTAATTAATTGTTGACTATTTTAGTTGGTCTTTAATAATAACAAAAGTTCTTAAGCAATAACAATAAAGAATTGCAATGATTTTAACAACAAAAGGCAGATATGCTGTAATGGCAATGATAGATATTTCTGACGATCAATCCAATCGTCCAATTTCTTTGCATGTTATTTCGGAAAGACAAAATATCTCTCTTTCTTATCTTGAGCAAATTTTTACTCGTCTTAAGAAATCAGGAATTGTCAAATCAATTAAAGGACCTGGTGGTGGATATACCTTAGGAAAAGATTCTAAAGAAATTACGATAGCTGAAATTATTAGTGCTACTGGAGAAAAAATTAAAATGACCCGTTGTAATAATAAAAAAGATGGTTGTATTGCAAGCAAAAAAACTAGATGCAAAACTCATGACTTGTGGCACGGTCTTGAACAAAGAATTGTGAGCTATCTGCACTCAATTTCTCTTCATGATGTTTGCAACCACAACATTGAAGCATTTAGCTTTTTAATGGAAAATACAATTTCACAAAACTAACGATAACTTATGAAAACAATTTATTTTGACCATAATGCCACAACCAAAGTTGCTCCTTCAGTTTTAGCTAAAATGAATGAGGTTTATGGCTTTCCAATAAATAGTTCTGCGAATCACAGCTTGGGTCGCAAAGGTGCAAAAATAGTTGAAGAAGCTAGACAACATTTGAAAGATTTTTTAAATGCCGAAAATTACGAAGTAACTTTTACAGGAAGCGGAACTGAAGCTTCAAATTTAGTTTTATTTGGCAGTAAAGTTAATACGATTTTCTTTTCAGAAATTGAACATGCTTCGGTATATAATTCTCGACCAAGCCATTCTAAAGTTGTTGAGATTAAGGCTTTACAAAATGGTCTAATTGATATTGCTGATTTAGAAAAAAAATTAGAAACCATTACAGATAAAAATTTCCTAGTTTCGATAATGTTATCCAACAATGAAACTGGGGCTATTCAACCAGTTGAACAAATTGCTAAATTAGTTCATCAAAAAGGCGGTTTAATTCATAGTGATATTGTGCAAGGAGTTGGTAAAATTTCAGTTGATTTAGAAAAATTAAATGTTGATTTTGCTTCAATTTCTGCTCACAAAATTAACGGCCCACAAGGAGTTGGCGCACTTTTAAGACGAAAAGGTTTAGATATTGAACCAATTATTTTTGGCGGAAGCCAAGAAGGTTATAAAAGAGCTGGAACTCTAAATACTGCAGGAATTGTTGGCTTTGGAGAAGCTTGTAAATTATCAGCAAGTAAACTTGAAGCTTACAAAGAAATAAAAACTTTGCGTGATTTTATTGATAGCGAAATAACTAAAATTGCTGGCGATGATGTTATGATTTTTTCTTCTAGCGTTGAAAGATTACCAAATACCAGTTTTATCTCTTTTAAAAACAGCTTAACTCAAACTCAATTAATCAATTTTGATTTAAATGGAATATGCGTTAGTGGCGGAGCAACTTGCTCTTCAGGTTCTTTAAAGGCATCACGCGTTTTAAAGGCAATGCAAATTGATCCAATTTTTTCACAAGGTGCAGTTAGAGTAAGTTTAGGAAACGATAGCACTAAAGAAGAAGCAGAAAAATTTATTACCGTTTGGAAAGAATTTTACCAAAAAACCCAAAAAAATTAAGCATTAAAATGACAATTAATTTACCAATTTATCTTGATTACCAATCAACAACACCAATGGATCCTCGCGTTATTGATGTTGTTATTAAAGCTATGAAAGAAGATTTTGGCAATCCTCATTCTCGTACTCATTCTTTAGGCTGGAGAGCCGAAGAGTTAGTTGAAATTGCCCGCAAACAAGTGGCAAATTTAATTGGAGCTGATGCTAAAGAAATATTTTTTACTTCTGGCGCAACTGAATCTAACAACATTGCTATTAAAGGTGTGGCGCGTTTTTATGGGGCAGAAAAAAATCACATTATTACATTAGCAACTGAACATAAATGTATTGTTAATTCAGCCAGAGATCTTGAGTCAGAAGGCTTTAAAACAACATTTTTACCAGTTGAGCAAAATGGTTTGGTTGATTTAAAAAAATTAGAAGCGGCAATTACTGATAAAACCTGTTTGGTTTCAGTAATGACCATAAATAATGAAATTGGCGTTATTCAGCCAGTTAAAGAAATTGGTGATTTATGTCGTAAAAAAGGTGTGTTTTTTCATACCGATGCGGCGCAAGCTTTTGGAAAAATTCCGCTGAATGTTAATGAAATGAATATTGATTTAATGAGCATTTCTGGTCATAAAATTTATGGCCCAAAAGGTATTGGCGCAATTTACATTAGAAGAAAACCTCGCGTGCGTATTAAACCATTATTTAGTGGTGGTGGACAAGAGCGCGGTATCAGATCTGGAACCTTGCCAACACCTTTGGTTATTGGTCTTGGAAAAGCTGCTGAAATTGCTAAAAATGAAATGGAGAAAGACGCTGCTCACATAAAAAAACTTAGCGATAAATTGGCTAAAGGAATTATGGAGACAACTTCTGTTTATTTAAATGGCGATAAGGAAAAAAGATATGCTGGAAATTTAAATTTTAGTTTCGCTGGAATTGAAGGTGAATCAATGATTATGGCAATTAAAGATTTAGCGGTTTCTTCAGGTTCTGCCTGCACTTCTTCTTCTCTTGAGCCTTCTTATGTATTACACGCTTTAGGTGTTGAAGATGAATTGGCTCACACTTCCATAAGATTTGGAATTGGTAGATTTACCACTGAAGAAGAAATTGATTATGCAATTAAAATTATTAAGGAAAAAGTTCACAAATTGCGTGAACTAAGCCCACTTTGGGAAATGATGCAAGAAGGGATTGATATTAAGTCGATTAATTGGAAATCGCATTAATCCTCCTTTGTCATTCCTGCGCAGGTGGGAATCCATTTTTAATTAAAGACTGGATTACCGCCTTCGCGGGAATGACAGAAAGAAGTAAAATGACAAAAAAATAAAACAAAATAGGAAAATATGGCATACTCAAAAAAACTTTTAGACCATTATGAAAATCCACAAAATGTTGGATCTTTCAGTAAAGATGAAATCAATATTGGCACTGGACTTGTTGGTGCACCAGCTTGCGGCGATGTTATGAAATTACAAATCAAAGTTTCCGATGATGGAATAATCACCGATGCTAAATTCAAAACCTTTGGATGCGGCTCTGCCATTGCTTCTAGCTCACTTGCTACAGAATGGATTAAAGGACAACAAATTGACGAAGCAGCAAAAATTACTAATAAAGAAATTGCTCAAGAATTGTCACTTCCTCCTGTAAAAATTCATTGTTCAGTTTTAGCAGAAGAAGCTATTAAAGCCGCTATTGAAGATTATAAAAAACAAAAAGCAGCAGCATAGATTTAAAATGAAATTACAATTTTCACCCACAGGCAATGCTATTGTCGATTATTTAAAAATTACTGACGGCGCTTTT
>CAMDRL010000064.1 GCA_945906835.1 Rickettsia typhi | reverse complement strand
GGTAGATGACGCAACTTCAATCTCTAAGAATTATAAAAATCTTTCCCTAAACTTAATCATTTCCAAACAAGTATTAGCTGCAAATCCACCTTTATCTTTCTTTTTCATATCAGCTCTTTCAATAGCTTGAGCCTCGTTTTCAACAGTGATAATTCCATAGCCAATTGCTAAATTTTCTTTAATAGCCAATTCATTTAATCCGCGCGCGCTTTCCAAACAAACATAATCATAATGAGTTGTTTCACCGCGAATCACGCATCCTAAAGCCACGAAACCATCATATTTTTTGCTATTTTTAGCAAAGGAAATAACGGCGGGGATTTCAAAAGCTCCCGGAACTTTGATAATTTCATATTCTTTACCAGCATCAGTAATTTTTTTAACAGCGCCTTCCAATAAAAGGGCGGAAATTTTTTTGTAAAAGTCAGCTTGAACAATTAGAATTTTTGTCATTATTTTTGTTATTATTTAGTTGTTTTGATGAATGTTTTGTGGAAAATTTAAAGCATTGATAATTATTTTTTAAAACACAACTGTCATCATAATTTGTATGGTGCGGAATCAACCAAAGTTGCCATCCCCGCAAAGGCGGGGATCCAGAGCAATTAAAACAAACTCAAATTTATTTTTTAAGTATAATTAAAAAAAATTCTTCTGGATCCAGGCCTCCACAGGGAGGACACTGAAGATAAAATTTACCTCTAATTTTTTTACATGCTAAATATATTCAATTTATTTCTATTCTTATTTGCCTTATGGGCTTTGTTAATGGTTTCTTCTAACCACATTTCATGGCTTTACACCTTTCTTGGTCTTTTGTCGGCGGGCCTTGTTAGTGTTCTTTCTTACAAAGCAAAATTAATCAATGAAAAAAGCGAATTGCTTTATTTAAGTGTTGGTTTTTACAGATATTTTTTCAAAATTTATTTTAAGAATTTTTTTTCATCCTTAAGAATGTTGGTTAATATGGCTTTTTCTAACAAGTCTTTAAGGCCCACAATAAGGTTTATGAATTTGAGTGATGAAGTTGTTTTCAATCGTCCATTACTTTTAGCCAGCCTCAACATGACTACTGGCATTCTTTCCCTGAATGCCAATGAAGAAGGCTTTTTGCTTCATTGCATTGATGATAAATATTTTAGAAAATTCAACTTAGCAAAAACTGTTAAAGTTTTGAGTAATGTTAACGATGATGATTCAATTTAGAAAATGTCAAATTTAAACCCAGAAATTTTAAGTCCAGAAATTCTTTTAGAAATTAATAAGTTAAAGTCAGATTTAGCCAAGCATGACGAGGCTTATCATACATTTGATGCGCCTTTAATTTCTGATGCCAAATATGATGAATTGCGTAAAAAACTTGAAGAATATCGTGCCAATTTTCCACTCAATTTTTCTCAGGCTTTTGATGAAAGCTTTACCAAAGAAAAAGTTGGTGGAAAATCTTTAGAAATTTTTTCTAAAATTCCTCATAAAAAACCAATGCTTTCTTTAGCAAATGGCTTTAGTCGCGAAGATATTGAAGATTTTATCGCGCGTATCAATCGTTTTTTAGGATTAGATAAAAAAGAGACAACAGATCTTTTTAGTTTTACCAAAACTCCGCAAATTGAACTTTTTTGTGAAGTAAAAATTGATGGATTATCTTTTGCTGCTCGTTTTGAAAATGGTCAATTGGTTCATGCAGTTACTCGTGGTGATGGTTTTGAAGGTGAAGATGTAACTGAAAATGTAAAAACAATTCGTAATTTTCCCCATCAATTAAAAGTCAAAAATCCGCCAAAAGTTTTAGAAATTCGTGGTGAAATTTATATGGGGAAAAAAGATTTTGAGTTATTAAATCAAGATCAAGAAGGAAAGGGTGGTAAAATTTTTGCTAACCCTAGAAATGCCGCGGCTGGATCTTTGCGCCAATTAGATTCTAAAATAACGGCCTCTCGAAATCTTAGTTATTTCGCATATTCTTTGGGTGATTTTTCTGAAGATTTTTCCTGCAATTCGCAATTTGAATTAATGAAAAAACTGCAGGAATTTGGCTTTAGAACTGAATCAAATTCCAAACTTTGTCGTAATATTGATGAAGTAATAACTCTTTACGAAAAAATTGCCGATCAAAAATATCAGCTTGATTACGATATTGATGGCATGGTTTACAAGGTTAATGATTATGTGTTGCAAGAAAGACTTGGTTTTGTTGCCAGAAGTCCAAGATGGGCAATTGCGCATAAATTTCCTGCTCAAAAAGCTAAAACTGAAATTGAGAATATCGTCATTCAAATTGGTAGAACTGGCGCACTTACTCCTGTTGCGGTTTTGAAGCCTGTAAATATTGGTGGTGTGATGGTGTCACGCGCAACTTTGCATAATCAAGATGAAATAGCTCGTAAAGATATTAGAGTTGGAGATGTGGTTTTAATACAGCGCGCTGGAGATGTAATTCCGCAAGTTTTAGAAGTTGATTTATCAAAAAGAAAAGCCAATTCCTTAGCTTTTAACTTTCCCACTAATTGCCCAGTTTGTAATTCTGAAATTAAAAAAACTGAAGATGATGTTATTTTGCGCTGTTTGGGCGGTCTTTCTTGCAAGGCTCAATTAAAAGAAACCCTAAAACATTTTGTTTCCAAAGATGCTTTCGACATTGCTGGGCTTGGAAAAAAACAGATTGATAATTTTTTTACAGAAGGACGAATTAGAAATTTTTCTGATATTTTTAGGTTAGAAAAATTAGAAGAAACAAGCGAAAATCCTCTAATTAAAAAAGAAGGTTGGGGCGAAAAATCAACTTTAAATTTATTTTTAGCCATCAATCAAAAACGCCAAATTTCTTTAGAAAAATTTATCTATGCAATTGGTATTAGACATGTTGGTGAAACCACAGCAAAAGTGATTGCGCAGCATTTTATTTCTTATCAAAATCTTAAAAATAAAATGCTTTTAATGGTAAATTTACCCAAAGAAGAATTGCTTTTGAACCATGATTATCAAGATTTGTCAGCAATTGACGGAATTGGCGAAAAAATGGCTCAAGCAATTTTAGATTATTTTAGAGACTTTAGAAATTTATCAATGATTGAAGATTTAAAATATGAATTGCAAATTCAAGATGCTGTAAAAAAGCGTGCGGATTCAAAATTATCAGGACAATCAATTGTATTCACAGGAACTTTACAGCGTATGACCAGAGCTGAATCAAAGAAAAAAGCTGAAGATTTGGGAATGAAAGTTGTAGGTTCGGTTTCAAGTAAAACTGATTTTGTAGTGGCTGGTGAGGAAGCTGGATCTAAGCTAAAAAAAGCTCAAGAGTTAGGGTTAAAAATTTTAAGTGAGGAAGAATGGTTGGAATTAATTTCTTAGAAAGGTTAACAGAAAAATTGATTAAAAAACCATTAATTTTTTTAATTAAAACCTATCAATATTTTTTCTCTTATTTGCTGCGAGGCTATGAATGTCGCTTTCATCCAACATGTTCAAATTATATGTTAGAAGCAATTAAGAAAAAAGGTTTGATCAAAGGTTTTTTACTTGGAATATGGCGTATCTTAAATTGTCATCCTTTTTCTAAAAAAGACCGAGACTATCCTGTAAAATAATTCATGTCCCGTCACTGCCTGCTTGGTTGGAATCCAGTTTTTAGTAAAATAAGGACTGAATTCATGCCACGCATGCAGTGACAAGTTAAATAATTTTTTAAATGTTGCGGATTTTTTTTATTTTAATTTTCATTTCTATACAATTGCCACTTGCCTCACTTTCTTTTGCTGCCACAGATCCAAATAAATCTGGAGATGAAATTTTAAAAGAAATTAATGATTTATTGGAAGAAAAAGCCAAAAATAAAAGTGCAGAATCCAAAGATGTTAAGGTTGATATTGAGTCATTGGGTCTTGATGATATTGATGCTAAAAATCCTATTGTTCCAGAAAAGAAAGTTGTAACTCCGTCAATAGTAAATGTGGAAAAGAAAGTAGCGCCAGTGATTGTGGAGAAAAAAGCTGATGAGGTTGTTAAAAAAGAAGTTCCAGTAGCTCCTGCAGTTGCTAAAATTCCAGAGAGAAAAATTACAGAGAAAAAAGAATTTATAAAACCTGCTATTATTGCTTCAAAAAGTAATGAAGAAGTTAAGCAAGAAAATTTACCAAAAATTGACCCAGCCAAAATTGTAAAAG
The DNA here is from genome assembly GCA_945906835.1 of Rickettsia typhi. Classification (GTDB taxonomy): domain Bacteria; phylum Pseudomonadota; class Alphaproteobacteria; order Rickettsiales; family UBA1997; genus UBA2645. Next base: position 3,120 of record CAMDRL010000064.1, on the reverse strand, counting down.
AAGAGGTTAAAAAACCTTCAAGTAGTTCGGAAGTTCAAGTAGATGAAGCTATTTCTAAAATTCAAACTTTTATAAATAATGCCAAAAATAATTTAGGTTCAATAGTTCCTCCATCACAAATAGAGCAAGCTAAGCCTGTTCAAAAAAAAGAATCTGAGAAAGGTAAAAGTTTAAAAAAAGTTACTAAGAATGAAAAAAAGCAAAATGAAAGGCTAAAAAAATTAAATAAATTGCGCAGACAATATCTCATTAAATTTGATTCAAAAGAATCCAGTCAATTTAATAATCAAGAAGATGGCGATTTTTCAGATGACAATGTTAAAATTATCCCCAGAAAAAGAGAGATTAATAAATTCGCTTTATATGAAACTCCCGCCCCTCCTATTTTAGATAAATATAGAACCCGAGATAATGTTAATATTCCTACTTTTCTAAGTGATGCAGAAAAAATAGAAATTTTATTTAAAGCAATTACAGATAGTGACGATGTTTCATATTTTAAAAGTATTTATAATTCTTACAGAGATATCAGAAAATCTAATGCTAAAAATAATTCGGGAGATACAATTTTAACTTACGCTATATTGTTGCAAAGACATTCAGTAGTTGCATCAATTTTAAGTTTGGGAGCCAACCCTAATATGCCAAATAGTCTTGGATATACTCCGCTTGGAATTGCAATTGAAGTTGGTGATGAGGTATCTTTAAAATTACTATTAACAAATGGTGCCAATATTAATTATATTGATGCTTTTGGCAGAACTTATTTAATGCACGCGGCGCGTGTTGGGTTTTTACCAGCAGTGGATTTGTTAATTTCAAAAGGAGTTGTTGATGTTAATGCCATGGATAATGATGGATTCACCTCTCTTGCAATTGCATATCGTCATAAAAAAGATGTGATAGTAAAATTTCTTTTGAAACATGGAGCTCAAACTTGGATTGAAAAACCTTATGATTCAAGTTCTCAGTCTTTGATAAAAGAGTTGAATGATAGATGGAAGAATTGATTGGTAAAAAACATTTTTGTTTTTTATAAATTGAGTTAATTAAAAATTAAAACATAAAATGACTTATGGTTAACCGTATAATAACAACTAAGAGCGCATTATTCATATTATTATCTTTGATTGGAACTCCTGCCACATTGAATTCAGCTATGGCGCAAGCTGAGTTTTTTTCTAATAAAGAAAATTTATCTTTTGGTGTCACATCTTTAATGTCAGCTGTTGTTGATAATGATGTTGATGGTGTAAGATTCTTTCTTAAATCTAGCGATTCTATTAATCAAAAAAATATGGGTGGAGCGACGGCTCTTCATATTGCTTCTCGTACTCAAAACGCAGAAATTGCTAAAATGCTTCTTGAAAATGGTGCTGATGTTAATTTAGTTGATGCTGAAGGTTGGACGCCATTAATGAGAGCTTCTTTGTCAAAAAGTGCTGAAATTGTTAGTTTGTTACTATTAAAAGGTGCTAAGATTGAAACCCTTAATAATTTTAAAGATTCAGCAATAGTTCACGCTGCAATGTCAGATTGTAACGAATGTCTGGATTATATGATTACAAAATCTGATTTTGTAAAAATCGTTGATATAAAGACTGTAAAAAGCCAAATAAGCCGCTCTTTCGCAATTGCAAGAAGTCATGACAATCAGCTTGGGCAAGAAATATTAACATCTGGTTTAGACACCGCTATTAGATTTGCAGCAAATCCATCTGAAGATACGGTTGCGATTAAATCATACAAAGAAACGGTCACTAAAGGATTAAGTGATCCAGTTGAGATTGTTGATTTATCTTATGATAAGAATAAAGATGTAGAGCAAAAACCTGTTGCGGTAGAATTGCAGCAGCCAGCAGCTGTTGAGTTAGAGCAAAAACTAGATAATAAATCAGATACAACAACTCTAACAGAAAAAGATATACCACCAATCGTAATTGCCAAAATAGAATATAAAGAAGCTACTGCTCCAGCAAAAACAAAAGGTTCTAAAAAATTCAAATTTACTCAAGGTCCATCAATAGTTAAGCCAGAAATAGCCTTGCAAGAGCCACCAGTTGTTATTGTAGATGAATATAAAAAAGAAGAAATACAACCTTTAGATATTGTTATTGAAAAACCAAAAGAATCTAGATTTTCTGCCTTCTTTAATATATTTAGAAAGAAAGAAAAAGTTGTTACAGATGTTAAATCTGAGCCAAACAATGTTGTTGAGGTAGAGAAGCAAAAAGTAGAACCTAAAAAAGAGATGCGGCCTTTGGTTACTGAAATTAAAGAAGAGTCAAAAAGTGTCGTTGTTGAAAAAGTGATTGATAGCAAGTCAACTAAAAAGTTTAAATTTATTCAAGGCCCTAAAGGAGAAGCTAAATTAGCTGATTCTTCTATGTCTAATGTTTCTATAGATGAGACTAAAGCAAAAGTTGAATTATTGGCGGAAGCTAAAGCTGAAGAAAATGTTGCTGCGAATAATAAAGAAGAAGAATCCGGATTCTTTAGCTTTTTGAATTTCTTCTCTAAAACTAAAAATGCAGATATTGTAGAAAAAACTCCTAAAGAAGAAGTTAAGTTTAAAAAAGAAAATACTTCAAAAGAAGTTTTTGAAAAACAAGCTCAGCCAGAGATTAAGGATATTCAGAAAGAAGTTTCTGCTGAAGATCCAAAAAAATCTGATAGTTTTTTGAATTTCTTCTCTAAGAAGAAAGAAACTACAGCTCAAAAAATTCAAAATCCTGAACCAAAAACCCCTAAGAAATTTAAGCTTTCTGTTGGTAAAAGATAAAATTGTGTTGCATCTTTTTGCCTTCGATTCCCTTCAGTTTTTTAGCTATTTATTTCGCAAACTTTTCTTTCTACCACCTAATCGCTCCTTATTAAGGATAGGAGTTATGCCATTACCTGATATTGTCTCTACTACTTTTCTTCCCATCAGCAACTTCATCAACCCAAGATTTACTATCAGAATCCTTCTTCGCATCAATAATTTTTTCATCAGCTAAATGCATAGCCTCAACAGCTTTCGGACTAACAGAAGGAACCCCTTTAGGATTTGCCACAACCAACTCCAGTGATTGATCAGCTCTTACAAAAATCTCCTGAACTTTCTCTCTCGCCTCTTGT
>CAMDRL010000063.1 GCA_945906835.1 Rickettsia typhi | reverse complement strand
GGGCGGATACGGCAATGATTTCGGCGTTGACTTTGGTGCAGGAGTTTTTGGGTGATTTTGGTTTGAGACCTCGATTTTAATAAAGTCCAAACGCGCTTGGTCTACCGCCCCTAAACCCTCCTTATCAAGGAGGAGAACTAATCCGATTTAGGTGCTCAAGCATCCCCCTCCTTGATAAGGAGGAAATGCTTTTAGTTCCCCTCCTTGATAAGGAGGAAGTTTTAAATTCTCCCCTCCTTGATAAGGAGGGGTGGGGGGGCGGTAGATTACCGCGTTTGGTAATAACTAAATCTAATGATCCTTCCAACCAACTCTTTTCAAGAAATATTCATAAGAATCTTCAAAAACAAAAACCTTATTATCATCAAAAATAATCAACTTATTAGCCACTTCTCTTAAGAAAGATTCATCATGCGTAACCATAATTACCGCGCCTTCAAAAGTTTTAATCGCTTCTAATAAAGATTCGCAAGATTCCATATCCAAGTGATTTGTAGGTTCATCAAGTAATAGCAAATTCACACCTTTAAGCAAAATTTTTCCAAGAGTAACTCGACTTTTTTCGCCACCAGACAACACGCCAATTTTCTTTTTAGCTAAATCACTTGAAAACATCATATTGCCGCAAACCTGACGCACTCTGGTTTGAGGAATTTTTTCATCAACTCTTTGCAACTCTTCATAAATTGAAGAATTGTGATCTAAGCGATCAATATTCATCTGACCAAAATAACCAATTTCAACTTTACCATTAACTTTAACATTACCTTTAAGTGGCTTCAAATCGCCAGTTATAAGCTTTAACAAAGTTGATTTACCTTTACCATTTTTTCCAATCACGCAAATTTTGTCGCCATTAGCAACTTTGAAAGCAAGTTTTTGAATTAACAATAAATCATCAGAATAGCCAAAAGTTAAATCTTCGGCTTCAATCATATTTTCTTTGCTGGCGTAAAGAGAATGACTGAATTCAAAATCTAAAGTTTCAACATGCGCCAATTTTTCTTTCACATCTTGTTTTTCCAACATTTTAACTCGCGACTGCACACGGCTTGCCTGACTGGCTTTTGAGCCAAAGCGATCAATCCATTCTTGAGTTTTTTGTCTTTGTTTATCTTCGTTAACTCTGGTTTTTTCATACATTTCTTCTTCCAGCGCAATTTTTTCTCTTACACCTTTAGTTGTGCCAGAAAGTTTTTTGAACTCATTGCGATGAATAATCAAAGTATGTGTAATCACGCTATCCATAAAGGCGCGATCATGTGTAATCAAAATTAATTCGCCGCGCCATTCATTCAAAAATTCTTTCAACCAGCGAATTGAGTGAATATCTAAATAGTTGGTTGGTTCATCTAAAAGCAACATTTGAGGTTCAATCAAAAGCAATTTCGCTAAATTTAATTTAACTTGATAACCGCCAGAAAAGTTTTTTGGATCTTTTTCCAAGTCTTCATAAGTAAAGCCTAAGCCATATAAAATATTTTCACCTTTCCAACCTTCATGTTCGCGGTCCATAGGTAAAACGCTGCAAATTTCTTCTAAAACTGTATTGTGAGTAAAATGAATATGCTGCTCTAAATGCCCAATTCTGTAACCACGAGGAATTTCCACGCCGCCGCTATCGGCTTCTAATTGTCCTAAAATTAATTTTAGAAAAGTACTTTTTCCGCTACCATTTTTACCAATTAAGCCAACTTTTTCGCGGGCATTGATAATAAAACTAACATCACGAAAAACTTCGCGTCCAGAAAATGAAATTGAAAGGTCTCTAGCTTTGATCACTTATATTACTTATTGAATAGATATTAAATAGATTGGGAATTTTTTTTAAGCTTAATATTTTTCTAAATAAGCAAGTTGGAAGTTGAAAAGTAGGCATTTTTATTAGCCAAATCACAAGCTTTATTGCCAACAAGATCCAGTAAATCTTTATCTGAACCTGCTATTAACAAAGATAATACAACTTTGCTATGTCCTTGTTCTGCTGCGTAATGTAACGGAGTTCTGCCATAGCGAAAACCTTTAATATTAGCATTCGTGCCATTCTTTAATAAAGCTACAGATATTTCAAGATATCCTTTGCAAGCTGCAAAATGCAATGCCGTGAGACCGTCCGTTGTAACAGAATCTATATTAGCTTTTTGAGCAAGTAGCTCCTGAACAGCTTCAATTTTATTACCTTGCGTCGCTAAATTTATAGCACTAACTCCATATTCATCTATAGCATTAATGTCAGCTCCATCTTTAAGTAGGTTTTGAATTTCATCAACAGAGCCTTTTTGAGAAGCTGCAAGCAATTTCTTGTCTAGTTCTTTTAACATAAATCTTTTGGAAGTTGTAAATATTTTGAGATGTTTATGAAAGACTCTATCTAGCCTTTTTAGAATTGACAAATCTTAATTAATAATTTTTGTGATAATTATTGTTGACACTAATAATGATAATTAATATCAATATGACTTATATTTTTTATGACTGATCACCAGTCTCATAATTTACAAAAATGATTAGGTATAATTTTAAACAAAATAAATCTGCTCACATAACGGCAATGACAGTGGCAATTTCATTGCATTTGGGGTTGTTTTTTTGGTTAACTAAGCCTTCAAAGCCAATTCCTTTAGAGCAGTCCATTACAGTTACAATGGTGGCGCCATCTTCTGAAAAAGAAGTTAAAAAAATTGCAACAATTAATTTGAAGCAGAATTTTATCAAATCTCATAGTCAGGAAAAAACTAATGAGGTGGCGAAGGTTGAAAAAGTAAAAAAATTAGAAAAAGCAGAAGTTGCAAAAAAAGATCCCAAAGAATTTAAAACTTCTGGACAGTTTGATAAAAATGCTACTGAAAAAACATCGGCTCGCTCTGATCCTGTTTTTAATGCGGCTTATTTGCAAAATCCCGCTCCATATTATCCAAGTGCTGCCAAAAGAAAGGGCGAGCAAGGTAAGGTGATGTTGAGAGTAAGAGTTACTAAGTCTGGAACTGCCGCTTCAGTTGAAGTTGTACAATCCAGCGGACATAAATCTTTAGATGAATCTGCGGTGAAAGCTGTGGAAGATTGGCGTTTTGTGCCAGCTTATGTTGGCTTAGAAGCTTTGGAAGCCACAGTTTTGGTGCCAATAGAATTTAAATTAAATTAAAGATTGTTCTTTATGTGTTAGTGCGTGGTAACAATAAAAAGTTGTCATGCTGAGCGAAGCGAAACATCTCTTGAGGTTGGAAGAGATCCTTTTTTCAAACAAAAATAAAAAACCAAAATATGAATCTAGGAAATATTTTTTCTCACGACAATCCTGTGCTAATCACAGCTTTAATTCTGTTGATTTCATTGTCGGTAGCCAGTTGGTATATTGTATTTTGGAAGGCTTTAAGTTTGCGTAAAGATAAACAAGCTTTGGCTAATTTTTGTAAGAGATATATTGCAACTCCAGATTGGCCTCTTCATGCTAAATTCAAAGAAATTTCAGGTTCTGTTGAAATTTTAGTAAGGGAAGCTGAAAAACTAAAGCCAATTATGGCACCTTACAAACATGAAGAGCGTAAAGAAATTCTTTCCATGCATTTAGTGCAAAAATTAGATATGATTAGAATGCATCTTGATCGTGGCTTAACAATTTTGGCTTCAATTGGCAGCTCTGCTCCTTTCATTGGCTTGTTTGGAACTGTTATTGGAATTGTTGGCGCTTTAACTAAAATTGCTGCACAAGGAAATGCTGGTTTAGATGTAGTTGCAGGCCCAATGGGTGAAGCTTTGGGGGCAACTGCAATTGGTCTTTTTGCAGCAATTCCCGCAGTATTGGCTTATAATGCTTATGTGCGCTTCAATCGTTTATTGGTGCAAGATTTGCGTCACATTGCAGAACAACTTACCACTTATCTTTCTTTATCACCTTCATCTAAGGAGAAACAATAATGTCTGGCTCTTTTGATCGCGATGATTTGCATGCGCCTTTAGCTGAAATTAATACCACGCCTTTAGTTGATGTATTATTGGTTTTATTGGTAATATTTTTAGTCACTTCACCAATGTTGCAAAGTGCCATTAAACTGAAATTGCCCACTGAAAGTGCCAGCGTTATTGATGACAAAGAATCAATCACAATCTCAATTGATGGAGCGGGGCAATATTATTTAAACGATACGCCATTTACGCCAGAAGATATTTCAAGGCATTTGGTCGATATTGCCAAAGAGGATTCTAAGCATCCAGTTTCAATCAGGGCTGATGAGTCAGTTCCTTACGGTAAAGTAAGTCACATCTTAGCTGAGACTGCTGTTGCAGGGTTGGTTGATGTTAGATTTATTACTGAAAGAGGGAAATAAGTCAGATACTGCCAAGAAATAATTTGATGGCAGTTGTAAAGCTCTAATTCCTTGTCATTCCCGCGAAGGCGGGAATCCAATTGTTCATTAAAGTTATTACTGGATTCCCGCCTTCGCGGGAATGACAAAAAGGTATAGTTAAAACAACTTCTAATTTGTTAACTAAACACTAAAAAAATATTTCAAAATGCTAAACTTCGCTTCAAAAGCTTCAATCACAATAACCGCATTGTCTCTCATATTATCATCTGAAGCCATGGCAAGAGAGTCTGAAAGTAAAAAACCAATAAATAATAAAAAAGCATTAGAACAAACAACTTCAAAAAATGAAGTTGAATTGCCAAAAGTTACAGTAATTGCTGGTATAGAAAAAGATGGCAATGTTGATGGCTATAAAGCGGGTTCAACAATAAGTGCAACAAAAACTGAAACTAAGATTTTAAATGTTCCTCAATCAATTTCTGTTGTAACTGGCGAGCAAATTCGTGACCAAAATATTACCTCCATGGAAGAGGCTGTTAGGTATATTCCGGGAGTTGATTTTCAACAAGGTGAGGCAAATCGTGATGCCGTTACAATAAGAGGTAACAGCACAACCGCTGATTTTTTTGTTGATGGAGCGCGTGACGATTTGCAATATTTTCGTGATTTTTATAATACCAATCGCATTGAATTCTTAAAAGGTCCAAATGCGATGTCGTTTGGACGAGGTGGTTCTGGCGGCGTTATTAACAGAGTTATGAAATTTGCTGATGGTGAAACAATAAATCAGTTAATATTAAGCGGCGGTTCTTTTGACAATAGAAGAGTGCAGTCTGATGTTGGCGGCAGAGTTAATAATAAATTTTCTCTTAGACTTAATACAATGTATGAAAAATCAGGAACCTTTAGAAAATATGGTGATTTGGAAAGATTTGGATTTAACCCAACTGCAACAATTGAATTATCAAAAAATACCGACCTAAAATTTGGTTATGAATATTTTAAAGATAAAAGGTTTAATGACCGTGGTTTACCTTCAAGCAATGGTGTTGCTTATGCAACAGATCCATCAACTTTTTTTGGCAATCCAAATGAAAATGAAGCTGAAGTTGAAACAAATTCAGTTTATGCAATATTGAATCATAAATTCTCAAAAAGCTTAAATCTTAAAAACCACACAAGATTTAGCAAAAATGACAAATTTTATAAAAATGTTTATACTTCGGGTTCGGTTGGAAGCACTGGTAATGTAAGTCTTAGCGCTTATGACAATGCAACGCAAAGAAATAACTTTACTAACCAAACTGACTTAACTAAGAAGTTTGATCTTGGTTCAACAAAACATACTGCATTAATTGGCAGTGAAATTACCAGACAAGATACTTCAAACTTTAGAAATACTGGTTATTTCAATGGCTCTTCAACATCTGCAACTGTTAATGTAAGCAGTCCTTTGAATTTTGATTCGGTAGTTTACGGACAGTCTTCAAGCGATGCAGATAATAAATCAGAAGTTAGTGTTGTGGCTCTTTACGCTCAAGATCAAATTGAGTTAAACAAGCATTTACAATTGATAGGTGGATTGCGCTTAGATAGATTTGAAATAGATCTTGAAAATAATCGTAATGCTCAAAGTTTTAAAAGAATTGATACTTTGCTTTCCCCTCGTTTAGGTTTTGTAATTAAACCTCAAGATTCTGTTTCACTTTATTCAAGCTACAGTGTGAGTTATTTGCCAAGCGCTGGCGATCAATTCAGCAGTCTTGATAATAAAAGTTCGGTGCTAAAACCAGAAAAAATGCAAAATTACGAAATTGGGACAAAATGGGATGTTACGCCAAGAATCAATTTAGCTACCGCAATTTATCAATTAGACAGAACCAATAGCAAGGCAACAAATCCAAATGGTAGCGGTTATTATGTTTTAACTGGTGAAACAAGAACCAGAGGTTTTGAATTCGGTTCTACTGGCAAAATTACTGATAAATGGCAAGTTATTGCTGGATATGCCTTTCAAGATGCTAAGGTTATTGGTGCAACCAGCTCTGCAAGTAAAAGCTCTAAAGTTGCTTTAGTGCCGCATAACAAATTTTCTTTGTGGAATAAATATAATTTTACTGAAAAGTTTGCCGCTGGTTTGGGTGTCATAAGTCAGTCAGATCAATTTGCCGCCGCAAACAATACAGTAAGATTAAAGGGTTTTACCAGATTTGATGGCGCACTTTATTACAAAATAAATTCAACATATAAAGTTCAGTTAAATGTAGAAAATATTTTTGACCATGGTTACATCTTAACTGCGCACAACAATAACAATATTCAACCGGGTTCGCCAAGAGCTTACAAGGCTTCACTTGTTGCTGATTTTTAAATCATTAAAAAAGGCATCAGAATATATTTTGATGCCTTTATAATCTATTTTAGACCTTGCGTAAATTTCTTAAAAAACTTCATTTATGAAATTGGCTTAATCTTCTGTTTACCGTTAATTTTAATGGGTATAACTGGAAGTATTTTAATTTTTGAACGCAAATCAAAAAGTTTTTTTGCACCAAAATATTCCCTGCAAACAGTTGGAGAAAAACATTTAGCCATTGAAATTATTGAAGCGGCTTCCAATGCTTTACCAAAAGGCTTTAAGCCCAATATGTATAAAGCATCTCAAGACAATAAACCTGCCTCAGTTAGATTTTTTTCTCAAGATAAAAAAATCACAGCAATAGCATCTTCAAAACCATTGAACAGCTTCACACTAATTTATTGCTTAAAGATTATGGCGGAAGGTCAATCATAGGCTGTTTTGGTATCGCCTTACTTCTTTTATCTCTAAGTGTAATTATAATACCAATTCCCATCTTTAATTAACTTTTTATGCTTCATCTTTTTGGTCTAAAATTTAGAATAAAAACCTTATGTACATCTATGTACATGCGGCTTTTCTTCTAAATTTTATCCTCAAAAATATTTCGCCTAAAAAGTTAATTAA
>CAMDRL010000062.1 GCA_945906835.1 Rickettsia typhi | reverse complement strand
GAAGCGCTGGAATGACTGCCTTTGTCCATCTCTTCATTGGTGGAAATTGCTACGCCGCAAGATTTACAAAAATCATCTCCTACCGATATTTTACCCCCACATTTTTGACAAAACATATTTTTGATATTTATTTAACTGATAACCTAATGCTGGTCTGGTTTTGCAAACCAGACCTTGTTGTTTGCTAGAATTTTAAATTTTCTAACTTTTATAATTTTAATGAACATAAGTCGGCATTGCAAATTACGACTAGCACTGAGCTTATCTCTAACTCGCTCAACATATCGCTTTTCTCACTTCGTTCGAAGACGATATGTTGCCGGGGCGGGAGCGTAGCTCTCGCCCGCTTTAAGCTAAAAACAGCCGTTTAGGCTGTTTTTACCGACCCTTGGTCGGTCGCTTAAAGCCCATGACAATGTTTGAATTTTTTGCCGCTGCCGCATGGGCAAACTTCATTTCTGCCAACATCTCCCCAAGTTTCTGGATTATTTGCATCGCGGTTTTGTGGATCAATGTTAGTTCTAATTGGAGTTGAAGAATTTATTGATTTAGCAATATCACCTTCTGACTTCTCTAAAGAAGGATCATTGCGAGTTTCAAACATTTTTTGTTTTGGAGCTCTGGCAATTAAATTGATACTTTTATCTGCACCCTCTTCCATGTTTAGTTGAACATGAGATAATCTGCTGACAATTTGCTCTTCCATACGCAACATCATTTCTTCAAAAATCTCAAACGCTTCTTTTTTATATTCAATCAATGGATCCTTTTGTGCGTAAGCGCGAAGATTGATACCATTGCGTAATTTATCTAAAGACAATAGATGATCTTTCCATTCTGAATCTAAAGTTATCAAGAAAATTTGTCTTTCAATTTGTCTGATAATTTCTGCGCCATAAAGATTTTCTTTAGCAGAAAAAATTTCACCAGTTTCACTATCAATCAAACTTAAAATCTCTTTTTCTGTAATTCCATCTTTTGCCGCTTCGGCTTTTAAATTAAGCTTAATTCCATAAATACGAGAAATCTCTTTTTCTAAAGCATCCACTTCCCACGCGTCTTGATAGGCATTTTTTGGAATACAATCTTCAACTAAATCACTATTCACTTCAGATCTATATTTAGAAATTTTTTGCGAAACATCATCACTAGAAATTATTTCATGACGCAAAGAAAAAATTATTTTTCTTTGTTGGTTAACAATATCGTCATATTTTAGAAGATTTTTTCTAATCTCATAATTACGCATTTCCACTTTATGCTGAGCCTTCGCTAAAGTCTTAGTTATCCAAGGGTGGAAAATTGCTTCATCATCTTTCAAACCTAAAGTTGAAAGCATACCTTGTAACTTTTCTGAACCAAAAATTCTCATCAAATCATCTTGTAAAGATAAGAAAAATTTTGATCTTCCAGCGTCACCTTGTCTTCCTGAACGACCACGAAGTTGATTATCAATCCTACGGCTTTCATGGCGCTCTGTGGCAAGCACAAAAAGCCCACCAGCTTCAATGGCAATTTTTTTATCCGCTTCAGATTTAGCTTCAATTTCAGAGATTTTTTGTTTTACTTTTTCTTCACTTAAATTTTTAGCAGCTTCAGATTCCAAGAATTTTTCTACAATCATATCAGGGTTTCCACCAAGCTTAATGTCAGTTCCACGACCAGCCATGTTAGTAGCAATTGTAATTGCACCTGGAACGCCAGCTTGCGAGATAATTTCAGCTTCTTGTTCATGATATTTAGCATTCAAAACATTATGTGGCAATTTATGTTTATGCAGCAATTTTGAAAGATATTCAGATTTTTCAATGCTTATTGTTCCTACAAGTATTGGCTGTTTTTTAGCGTGGGCTTCTTCAATGGCTTTAACAATTGCATCATATTTTGCTGCTTCAGTTTTATAAATTTCATCATCTTCATCAATTCTAGAAACTGACTGATTAGTTGGAATTTCTACAACTCTAAGACCATAAATTTCTTCAAACTCAGTTGCTTCGGTTAAAGCAGTTCCTGTCATGCCACCAAGTTTTTTGTAAAGTCTGAAATAATTTTGAAAAGTAATTGAGGCTAAAGTTTGATTTTCATTTCTAACTTTTACGCCTTCTTTGGCTTCTAATGCTTGATGCAAACCATCTGAAAATCTACGGCCTTCTTGCATACGACCAGTAAATTCATCAATAATCACAACCGAATTATTCTTAACAATGTAATCAATTTCATTTTTGAAAATCTTATGCGCCTTCAAAGCTTGATTGGTGTGATGCACCAAAGACACATAATTAACATCATAAAGAGAGGAATTTTCTTCAATCAAACCGCGCTCTTTCAAAAGTTTTTCAACATTTTCAACGCCAATATCAGTTAAAAAAACACCGCGTTCTTTTTCTTCTAATTGATAAGAATCTTCTGATAATTTTGGAATTAAACGATTAATTTCTTCATAAAGTTTAGAATTATCGTTAGTTGGCCCAGAGATGATTAATGGCGTTCTAGCCTCATCAATCAAGATTGAATCAACTTCATCAACAATAGCAAAATTTTTGCCATTCAAACCTTGGCGTTGCACCATGCTGGTAACTTCAAATTTCATATTGTCGCGTAAATAATCAAAACCAAGTTCGTTATTTGTGGCATAAGTAATATCGCAAGCATAAGCATCTTTGCGCTCTTCATCATTTAATTCATTAACCAAACAACCAACTGACAAACCAAGAAATTCATGGATTTTGCCCATCCAAGCTGAGTCTCTTTTAGAAAGATAATCATTAGGCGTAACCACATGAACGCCATTACCAGATAAGGCATTTAGGTAACATGGCAAAGTTGAAACCAAGGTTTTTCCTTCACCTGTTTTCATTTCAGAAATTTTGCCTTGATGTAAAACAATTCCACCAATCAACTGCACATCAAAATGGCGCATATTTAAAACACGCTTTGAGGCTTCTCTTACAACGGCGAAAGCCTCATGCAGAATTTGATCTAAAGTTTCACCTGCCTTAAGACGATTTTTGAATTCTATGGTTTTGGCTTTTAATTGCTCATCTGAAAGAGATGAAATTTGAGGTTCTAAAGCGTTGATTTTAACAACTTCAAGAAAAAGTGATTTTATTAAACGATCATTTACAGATCCAAATATTTTTTTAGCAACTAAGGAAAACATTTACTTGAGTTAAATTTTTAGTAATAGAAATGAGTAGAGAGTTTTTTAATATAATATCTTAATGTCAGCTCCGCAAGCCACCAACTTTTCAGCCAATCTTTCATAACCTCTTTCAAGATGATAAAGACGATTAATTATGGTTTCTCCATCAGCCACTAAAGCAGCCAAAACCATTGATACTGAAGCGCGCAAATCAGTTGCCATAACTTCTGCACCCGTTAATTTTTTTACACCTTTCACAATTGCAATATTGCCATGAGATTCAATATTAGCTCCCATTCTAACCAATTCCATAACATGCATGAATCGATTTTCAAAGATAGTTTCCTCAATTGTTGAAACACCATTTGAAAGAGTCATTAAAGACATGAATTGCGCTTGCATATCAGTTGGAAAGCCCGGAAATGGATGAGTTGAAATGCTCACTGCTTGTATTTCTTTAGAAACTCTTTTTACCTCAATTTCATTTTCAGAAATTTGGGTTAATTTTAACCCTGCTTTTTCTAGTTCTTCTTTAAAACCACCAAAAAGCTTTAATTCAACTCCAATAAGATTTAAGCAACCTCCCGTAATTCCAGCAGCAATTGCGTAAGTTCCAGCCTCAATTCTATCAGCGACAATTTTATGATTTGCCGCATGTAATTTTTCTACACCTTGAATTACAACTCGAGAAGTTCCTGCCCCAGTAACTTTTGCCCCCATAGCATTTAAGCATTTTGCTAAATCAACAATTTCTGGCTCACATGCAGCATTATTTAAAATAGTTTCACCTTCGGCCAAAGAAGCCGCCATCATGGTGCTTTGAGTTGCTCCAACTGAAACTTTTTCAAAATTTATTTCTGCACCTTTTAATCTGCCATCAACAGAAGCTTCAACATATCCGCTAACCAATTCAATTTTTGCACCTAATTTTTCCATCGCTTTTAAATGCAAATCTACTGGACGAGTACCAATTGCACACCCCCCCGGTAATGAAACTTTTGCCTTGCCAAAGCGTGCCAATAATGGCCCCAAAATCAAAATTGAAGCACGCATTTTGCATACCAAATCATAAGGAGCGACAGGATTAGAAATTTCTTTAGCGTCAAAAATCATTACCCGCCCCTGATTCCCGTCTTCTTTATGCGCCCCATCAAGTTGAATTTTAATACCAAGATTAGCTAATAAATTAGCCATTGTAGAAATATCAGCCACATGTGGCACATTTAACAAAGTTAACTTTTCATCAGTTAAAATTGAAGCCACCATCAACGGTAAAGCTGCATTTTTAGCGCCAGCAATTACAACGCTACCATGCAGCTTTTTGCCACCTTTAATAAAGAGTTTTTTCATGTTGAATGGATTTCTAGAAATTTTGACCTTTTACAATCAAGCATGATTTAGCAGATACGAAAAATGCGCTTTCATAAGTTCTTTCAATTGAAGAGATTTTTTTAATTTCTGTTTTAGATCTTATTGCAGATAAACCGCTATCTCCAATTGAAACAAATCCAAAATAATTATTACTACATACTTCTGCTTGAACAGTTGGTTTGACATAAGCATCGTAATAAAGTAATTCTTTTACATCAGTATAAAAAACTCCCGGACCAGATGGTGGATTAGTGATTGCGCAAGATGATAAAAAAGCTAAAGAAGCAATAACAAAAAGTTTTTTCATGTTTAATCTGAATTTAAGTTAACTATTTTTCGTAATTATCAATAACAAGTTGATTTAATAAACGCAAGCCGTAACCAGTCGCGCCTTTTACAGCCATCGGGTCGCCCTTGCCTTTCCAAGCAACACCAGCAATGTCTAAATGAGCCCATTTTGTGTCACCAATAAATCTCTTTAAAAACTGCGCCGCAGTTGTACTGCCAGCCCCTCTGCCATTGCCAACATTTTTCATATCAGCAATATCAGAATTGATCATTTCATCATATTCTTCGCCAAGAGGCATTCTCCAAACCGCTTCTGCGGTGTCTTTTCCAGCGATCTCAATTTTTTTAGCTAAATCATCATCATTACAAAAAAGACCAGCATGAACATCTGACAAGGCAACAATAATTGCTCCTGTTAAAGTTGCTAGGTCAACAATAAATTTTGGCTTAAATTTGCTGTTAGTGTAATGTAATGCATCAGACAAAACCAATCTTCCTTCAGCGTCAGTATTAACAATTTCAATAGTTTGACCAGACATTGATTTTACAACATCTCCAGGTCTTTGGGCTGAACCTGATGGCATATTTTCCACCAAACCAACCACACCAACCGCATTTACTTTGGCATTTCTTTGAGCAAGCAAACGAAGCAATCCAACCACAACAGCAGAGCCTGCCATGTCAGTTTTCATATCTTCCATATTTTGCGCTGGCTTGATTGAAATTCCCCCAGTATCGAAAGTTACACCTTTACCAACGAAGGCAATTGGCTGTTCCTTAGAATTCTTTAGACCATTCCATTTCAAAACCACCAATTTAGATTCCTTAATACTGCCTTGACCAACGCCAAGCAAAGCATTCATTCCAAGTTTAGTCATTTCTTTAATTCCAAGAACTTCAACTTCCAAACCTTCTTTTTTTAGAGTTTTGCAAATCTCAGCATAACTTTCTGGATTCAAGACATTACAAGGTTCAGAGACTAAATCTCTAACAAAGAAAATATTATCAGCCAGAATTTCTAAGTCAGCAAAAGCCTTTTTAGCTTTAGACGCGTCAGATACAGCAAATGTTAAAGTAATAACCTTTAACTCTTTAGATTTTTTCTTATCTACAAAATATTTGTTAAAACGATATGATTGTAAAAGCCCACCAAACGCAATATTGCAAGCATTTTCGACATTAGAATCTTTAGCTTTTAAAATATTTTTTTCATCTAAATCATAATCAAAAAGTACTGTAGCATCTTTGATTTTTAAACCATTTAAAAAGGCAACAACTGATGAGCCAAGTTTTTGCAAAACCAAATTGGTTATTTTTTTCTCAGAACCAACGCCAACCACCACAAGAGTTTGATCATCCGCAGCAACTAAATGAATTTGTCCATTCTTACCATCAAAAGAAAAGTTTTCTCTAGCCAATTTTATAACTTTAGCTTTTGATTTTTTAACCTGCTCTTCAGTTAAAATAATCACAGGAACTGAATTTTTAAGAGCAGAAATTGCAACAACTTTGTTAAAGTTTATTTTCATTTTATTTTGTAGATACTTTATTGATAAGATAAGAAATTGTTATAAATTAGGCTTCAAACCACAATTTGCAAATTAAAATATTGAAATGAAAAACAGCCAAGTCAAAAACTTTCTTTTACTTTTATTATTATCATCACTTTGGGGACCTTCATTTTTATTCATTAAAGTTGCAGTCGAATATGTCGAGCCCTTCACAATAACAACTTTCAGAGTTGGAGTAGCTTCTTTATTGCTTTATACAGTTTTAAAATTCAAAAAAATTAATTTACCAAAATTTGGTTTAATTTGGAAACATTTTGCCGTGATGGCAATTTTTGGCAGTGGACTTCCTTTTGCTTTATTCAACATTGGTGAACAATATGTTAGTAGCTCTCTTGCCTCTATTTTAAATGGCACAGTTCCTTTATTCACTTTAATCATTGCTCATTTTGCTACAAAAAATGATCGCTTAACTAAAGCTAAATTCTATGGCGCTATTATTGGTTTTGTTGGATTGTTAATTTTAGTTTTGCCTTCTTTAATTGGCGTGAAGGCAACATTATTTGGCATTATTGCAATTTTAGCAGCAACCGCTTCTTACGCTATTGGATTTGTTTATTCTAAAAAATATATTATTGGAATTAAGCCATTAGTTGCATCAACTTTACAATTATTTTTGGCAACTTTGTTTTTACTGCCTTTAGCTTTAATTTTTGAAAACCCATCTTCAATAATATCAGCACCAAATAAAGCAATTTTATCCATTTTAGGATTATCAATTTTAGGAACAGCTTTTGCCTTTATTTTATTTTATAAAATAATGGATTTAACCAGTGCCACTTATGTTTCTATGGTTAATTATATGGTACCAATTTTTGGAGTAATTTTAGGAATAGTTGTTCTGGGTGAAAGATTGAGTTGGAACAGCGCTCTTGGATGTTTAGTAATTTTGATGGGCGTAATTATTGCTAATGAAGTTTTTACTAAAATTAAATTTAAATATAATTAACAAATGGACATCACACCTCTAATTCCAAAAGGGCGCAATATAATAAACTCTTATAACGAAACTGGTTTTAAAATTTCTGAAAAAGATTTTTTAGGAAGTATAATTCTTTTATCAACAAAGGTTTTAGAAATTTCTTTGACTGAAAAAGAATTTTTAGAAGAGGAAAAATTA
>CAMDRL010000061.1 GCA_945906835.1 Rickettsia typhi | reverse complement strand
TCCTGATTCAATTTCTTGAAGATTTAAGCGACCGAGAATTAGAGAAATTTATTTCTGAAAACAACGCCTCCAAATGGTTTTGCAGATTCGGACTAACCGGCAAAACCCCTGACCACACAGTCTTCACCAGAGTCCGAGAAAGAATCGGAACAAGCAAACTCTCCAAAATCTTCCACCTACTTCGTGATCAACTTAAGAGCCAAGGCTATGTGAGCGAAGTCTTCACCTTCGTTGACGCAACTCACCTAATCTCTAAAGCCACACTGTGGAAGGAAAGAGACCAATTGATTGAGAAAAAATTAGAGAAGTTGAAGAAGATCAACAACCAAACCTCACCAGCAAAGAAAGCCGAAGAAAAAGACAAAATAATCGCTGAGAAACTAGAAAAGCTAAACAACGACAACGTCTCCAAATTCGCTGTGGATAAAGACGCAAGATTCGGAGCCAAGAGCAAAAAGAAATTCTGGTATGGCTACAAAAAGCATGTCTCCTTGGACATGCAATCCGGAATGATCAACAAGGTTGCAATCACTCACGCCAATGTGATTGATTCGAAAGGTTTTAAACATGTTGCTCCAAAACAAGGAGCGGCAATTATGGATAAAGGCTATTGCGACAAAAACGCTCAAACAGTCGCAAAGGCAAATAATCTCCACCTCTGCGCCATCAAAAAGAATAACATGAAAGACAAGAATCATGATCTTGATAAATGGTATTCAAGTCTTAGATCCCCTTACGAGAGAGTCTTCAGCAACCAAAGCAAAAGAACAAAATATCGCGGAATCGCCAAGAATCAGTTCCATGCCTTCATGCACGCAATCTCGTTCAATCTTAAAAGGCTCGTAGTGTTAACCAACGATTCTCTAAACTTAATTACCGATCCACCACCTCTCACGACATGAACAAGGGAGAGGTGCACCAATCGTTCACCAAATCACCAAAATTTCCAAATTTACCAAGAAATTTACCAAAAATTAATCGAATTTGACTCAAAAAAATAACAAAATTTCCCAGTTTTTGGGTTGCAAAAATTTTTGAGCTTAGGTTTTTTAAAAAGTTAGATTTGCAACTTCCCCTTTAGGGTAAAGTTTTTAGTTTACCCACTGGTTTTTAGAAAGAGCCAATAAAATTGAGAATTTATGACAGTTGAAACTTTTACACCAAAAAATATGTTTAAACCAATTGGACCTCTTACAGTCATATAGCAAAATCAGGCTTATTTGTTACAATTTCTGGAACTCCTG
This sequence comes from Rickettsia typhi, assembly GCA_945906835.1. GTDB lineage: Bacteria > Pseudomonadota > Alphaproteobacteria > Rickettsiales > UBA1997 > UBA2645. The sequence continues at coordinate 6,518 of CAMDRL010000061.1, read as the reverse complement.
GGGTTAATCCTACAACAAATCAACTTTCTGGAAATAATGCTTATTTGCAAGCTAAGCAAATTTTAAGCAATATGAGATTATTGCTCGAATCAGTTGATGGTAAATTCGAAAATGGGGACGTTGCAAATCTAACTTTGAGAGTGTCGCATAATTCAAATTTCAAATTTTTTTAACAAATTAAATCCAATTACCAAGAATATAAATTTTTACACCTAAAATCTTTAGTAATTTTCTAGAATTTTCATATTTTATTTGCCCCTAAAGGCTTTATTTTGTTGTGATTCTTGATTTAAACACAAAACTCCCCCCTGTCTTTCCTTTTTATGTTGCAAAACTCAGCTTTTCATCTTCAAGCCTTATCAATCTTTTAAAATTAAACGCCAGACTTTCCATAAAAACTTGGAACTGATTTTTTGCCATCCCGCGATACCTGCTTCTGTTGCTGACTTTGCTGAATACTCGCTCATAAGGAGATCTTGCTTTTGAAATCCATTTATCTTTATCAAAATTTTTATCTTTCATGTTGTTGGTTTTGATAGTGCAGTTATGAAGATTTTTGATTTTCATATGAATGGTTGAATCTCTGGTACAATAGCCTTTATCACCAAATATCGCACCTTGTTTTGGAAGAATATGCCGAACAGCTTTGGCATCAGAAACATTAGCTGGTGTTACTGCGACCTTATTGATTAATCCTGATTGCATATCAACTGACACATGTCTTTTGTAGCCATACCAATGTTTGTTTTTACCTTTGCATCCAAAGCGGGCTTGTTCGTCAATAATCTTTATTCTTTTACTATTGTTGATATTTTTACTTTTGTTTTCTTCAATAACGCAGTTATTAAATTTCTCCAAACCTTCCGCAATTGCCTTGTCTCTTTCATTCCAAAGATGAATCTTGCTGATTAGTTGACTAGAATCAACGAAGGTGAAGATTTCTCTAATAAAGCCTTTTTGTTTTAATTGTTCACGAACAGAGTTGAAGATTGAAGCTAAATTATTAGTTCCGATGCTTTGTCTTACGAGACTAAACAGGCTATGATCTGGGGTTTGGCTGATTAGAGAAAAATCACAGAATAATTTTGCTGCATTATTTTCTGCGATGAATCTTTCCAGCTCACGGTCAGATAAATCTTCCATGAATTGTAAAACTAGCATTTTAAGGCAAGCATCAACACTGTATCCAGCTCTGCCAACTGCCTGATTGTTCTTGATATTGGTAATATTCTTTGCAAGTCCAGAAAAATCGATGATTGAAAGCAATTTACGGTAAGGATGATCTTTTTTTACCAAATCATTAAGATTTACTATTTCTGTTTGCATTTTTTCAATTACTAAATTTAGTAAAATAACTTTTTATGAAACCTTGTTATAGACAGATAAACAAAGGCTTTAACTGGTTGTTATTTTAAATAAATTGGGTTGAATGGCAAGGGGTTTTTAGATTTCTTTAAGAGATTTTTTTATAGTTTATTGGGTTGATTTTGCGACAGTCTCTTAAAAGGCTCGTAGTGTTAACCAACGATTCTCTAAACTTAATTACCGATCCACCGCCTCTCACGACATGAACAAGGGAGTGGTGCGCCAATCGTTCACCAAATCACCAAAATTTCCAAATTTACCAAGAAATTTACCAAAAATTAATCGAATTTGACTCAAAAAAATAATAAAATTTCCCAGTTTTTGGGTTGCAAAAATTTTTGAGCTTAGGTTTTTTAAAAAGTTAGATTTGCAACGTCCCCAATAAATAAAATATTTAACGAGATTCGCCAACATCTATTTGCAAATAATATAATTGCTAACAACAAAGAAGATGGTGAGTTTGAATTAGATGAATCTTATTTTGGAGATAAAAGAGTAAGAGGAAAAAGAGACAGAGGAGCTGCTGGTAAAACACCTGTATTTGGCTTATTAAAAAGAGATAGTAAAGTTTATGTTGAAATAGTTAAAAACTGTACCAGACAACAGCTATTACCAATAATATAGGTAAAATACTTGAAGGTTCAACAATTAATAAAGATGGATGGAAGGCTTATGATGGTTTAGTTTTTAATGAATATACTTATCACAGAGTTTTTCATTCTCACAATGAATTTGCTAGAGGAAAATGTCATGTTAACAGCATTGAATCTTTCTGGAGTTATTGCAAAAGAAGATTAGCAAAGTTTAATGGATTAACAGATGATAATTTTGTTATTCATTTAAAAGAATGTGAGTTCAGGTTTAATAATAGAAAGTTAAATCTTTATGCTATATTATTGAAAATGTTGAGGGAATTTCGTCTCTAAAGTTGTCTAAACCCTTATTAAATTCTTCTATCCAACTAATAAAATATTTAATCATGAAAATAAATAAATTTCTTTTGATCACTTCCCTTGCAATTGCAGGATGTACAGCTCCCAAATATAACCAAAATCATGCTAATTCTGAAGTAAAATCAAATGAATTTTGGTGGCCAAATAAAGTTAATTTATCTCCGCTTCGCTCGCATGCAGCTGAATCAAGCCCTTTTGACAAAAATTTTAATTATGCCAAAGAGTTTAAAAAAGTTGATATTGATGCCTTAAAAACCGACATCAAAAAAGTTATGATGACCTCACAAGATTGGTGGCCAGCGGATTATGGAAATTATGGTCCATTCTTTATTCGCATGGCATGGCACAGCGCTGGAACTTACAGAACAGAAGATGGTAGAGGTGGTGCTGGCGGCGGACAACAAAGATTTGAACCACTTAACAGCTGGCCAGATAATGCCAGCTTAGACAAAGCCAGACGCTTGTTATGGACAGTTAAAAAGAAATATGGCAATCAAGTTTCTTGGGCTGATTTGATGGTTTTATCAGGCAATGTAGCACTTGAATCAATGGGCTTTAAAACCATGGGTTTTGCTGGCGGAAGAACTGATGACTTTGAGCCAGATTTGGTTTATTGGGGTCCTGAAAATAAATTTATGGCAAGCGATCGTTTTGATAAAAATGGCAAGTTAGTAAAAAATCTTGGCTCAACAACCATGGGTTTAATTTATGTAAATCCAGAAGGTCCAAATGGCAGTGGCGACCCAATTGCTGCGGCAGCGCAAATTCGCGAAACTTTTGGTAATATGGCAATGAATGATGAAGAAACCGTTGCTTTGATTGCTGGCGGTCACACTTTTGGTAAAAATCATGGTGCACATAAGGTTAAAAAATGCATTGGCGCTGAACCAACCGCAAGTGAAATTGAAGCGCAAGGCTTTGGCTGGAAAAATAAATGTGGCACAGGCAAGGGTATCGACACAGTAACAAGTGGATTGGAAGGCGCTTGGAATGCAAATCCAACAAAGTGGACAATGGGTTATTTAAAAACTTTATTTGCTTACAACTGGGTTCAAACCAGAAGTCCAGCTGGCGCAATTCAATGGATTCCTGAAAAAAATCAGGCAGCAGAAACTGTTCCTGACGCTCATGACGCTACAAAAAAACATGCACCAGTTATGTTAACAACAGACTTGTCGCTTAAAGAAGATCCAAAATATCGTGAGATTTCTAAACGCTTTTTAGATAATCCAAAAGAGTTTGAAAAAGCCTTTGCCAAAGCTTGGTTTAAGTTAACTCATCGCGATATGGGGCCAAGCGCCAGATATGTTGGCAAAGATTCGCCAAAAGAAGTTTTAATCTGGCAAGATCCAATTCCAGAAATCAAATATAAAGCAATTAATGTTGCTGAAATTGAAAAATTAAAAGCACAAATCTTGAAATCAGGTTTAAGCAATTCGCAGCTTGTTAGAACAGCTTGGTCTTCTGCTGCCAGCTATCGCGAAACTGATATGCGTGGTGGAGCCAATGGCGCCAGAATTCGCTTAGAGCCACAAAAAAATTGGGAAGCAAATGATCCAAAAGAACTAGCTAAAGTTTTAGCTATTTTGGAAAAAGTTCAAAAAGATTTTAATAAATCTTTAACCAGTGGCAAACAAGTTTCTTTGGCTGATGTGATTGTTCTTGGAGGTTCCGCAGCAATTGAAAAATCTGCCAAAGAAGCAGGAGTGAATATTAAAGTTCCTTTTGCAATTGGCAGAGCTGATGCCACTCAAGAGCAAACTGATGTTAAATCTTTTGCAGTTCTTGAACCAAAAGCTGATGGCTTTAGAAACTATTACAACAAAGATGCTGTGACTTCACCAATCAATGCCATGATAGATCGCGCTTACTTGCTAAACTTAACAGTTCCAGAAATGACAGTTTTGGTTGGCGGTTTGCGAGCTTTGGATGCAAATTCAAAACATTGTCAAAAAGGCATTTTAACCAAACAACCAGGTAAATTGACTAATGATTTCTTTGTTAATTTACTTGATATGTCGGTTGAATGGAAAAAATCTGAAAAATCAGAAGGTGTTTACGAAGCTGTTGATCGCAAAAGCGGTGAAGTTAAGTGGAAGGCAACTCCAGTTGATTTAATGTTTGGCTCAAGCTCAGAACTTCGCGCCATTGCTGAAGTTTATGCAAGCGATAATGCAAAAGAAAAATTTGTTAAAGACTTCGTCAAAGCTTGGGTAAAAGTTATGAATGCAGATCGCTTTGATTTGAAATAACTTATTGAAAAGCAAAAGATGGTGGGCTTTACCATCTTTTGCTTAGACGCTGTTAGCTAATTATTTTTAGCACAGATTTTGACATGTTTTTGGCGCTTTTTTGACAAAATTATGATAAATATTTTGGATATATTTTGAATAATTTTGTCAAAAAATAAGCAAAAACAGGGCTAAATATGGGATAAAAATAATTAGCTAACAGCGTCTAAGTAAGTTGTCATAATTTTTCAACCATTTTACTAAAATTATTTAATACTTAAAAATGAAAAAATTAAAATTTCTGCTTCTACTATTTTCATTACAAGCTTGTCTAATCAAATCTGGCGAAAATTCAAAAATTTCCGCCAATCAAAATAATTACTTCCCAAAAGTTTCTGGAATTGATCTTGAAGGCAATAAACAAGAGTTACCACAAGTTTTTAAAAATGAATTTAATTTGGTGGTAGTTGCTTTTAAGCGTGAACAGCAAGCACAAGTTGATACTTGGATTAATGCCATCACACCAATTTTAAAAGAAAAACCAAATCTAAGTTTTTTTGAAATTCCATTAATTTATGAATTATCAACTTTCAAAAGATTTTGGGTTAATAATGGCATGCGTTTTGGCATTCCCGATGCAGCAGCCAGAAAACGCACAATTACTGTTTACACTAATCGCGACGAGTTTTTTAAGATTAGTAAAATGAAAGAGGATGAAATTTATGCTTTGTTAATCAATAAAGATGGTAAAATTTTATGGAGCGAGGAAGGAGTTGTGAATGATAAAAAGATTAAGGATTTGATGAAAGTTATAGACTCATAAAAAATCTATTAAAAACACTCGTTATCTTTGATTTTACTTTGCAAAATCAGGGATGACGAAGCAACAGAATAATCACCAAAATTTTTATGAAAAACTCAAACTCACCTTTACCTGCTTTTCTTTTTTTCTTCATTTTAAATTTATTACTCACATCTTTATCCACAAGTTTTGCTCAGAGTTCATCACAAAAACCAGAAATTCAATTAGCTAATCTTTATCACAAAAATATTGATGTAAAAAATTATTTAGTCAGTGAAAAGCTTGATGGAGTCCGTGCTTATTGGGATGGGGAAAAACTTATTTCTCGCGAAGGGAATATTTATAATGCACCAAAATGGTTTATCGCTGATTTTCCTAAAGAACATCTTGAAGGTGAGTTGTGGATTGGTCGTGGTAAATTTGAAGAATTATCGGGAATTGTACGCACTGAAATTCCTGATGATGAAGGCTGGAAGATGGTTCGTTTGATGTTATTTGACATGCCAAAACATGAGGGAGTTTTTACAAAACGGCTTGAAGCTATGAAAAATCTGGTTGCAAATTCTGGCTCAAAATATCTGAAAGTTATTGAACAATCAAAAATTTCTACTCATCAAAATTTAACCAAGAAACTTAATGAAATAGTAAAAAATGGTGGTGAAGGATTGATGTTGCATCGCGATGATTCCTTATATCAAGCAGTTCGCAATGATGATTTATTAAAATTAAAAACTTTTGAAGATGCCGAAGCTGTGGTAATCTCACATATTGCTGGAGAAGGCAAATTTACTGGAATGATGGGGGCAATGCTGGTTGAAAATAAAGAAAAAATCCGCTTTAAAATTGGCACTGGCTTTACCAACTCACAAAGAAAATTCCCACCAAAAATTGGCGCTGTTATTACTTATAAATTTTTTGGAAAAACTAAAAATAATAAGCCACGATTTGCTAGTTTTATGAGGGTTAGAGAGGATTTATAAAATTAAATTTAGATAATTAATCCTTTATGAATAAAGGTTTGAGATCTTGACAAGATGGACCCCACAACAAGTTCGGGGTGACAAGCTTGAGAGTGAATTCTTATTTGCAAATGTAAACACCCGCACTTCCAATTTGTCACCCCACACTTGTTGCAGGGTCAATTTGCACTATATTAAGATTCTATAC
>CAMDRL010000060.1 GCA_945906835.1 Rickettsia typhi | reverse complement strand
GAATCATCAAATTTACTAATCAGTCTTTGGCTCTCTGATGTTAGGATATTTCTGATTTGTTTTTTGGAAGCGTAGTTGTCGTAGAAAAAGAATGTGATGCAGATGGTTGTTGTAACCAGAAGCAATAAAAAACTTATTAGATGAAATTTTTGTGAGATTTTATTGTTTTTATTAAAAATCATCTAACGCTTCCTGACCCCTGAAGATCTTCACTCTCATTTTTTGTTTGATTGCTTTCAAATTTCTTTAAATTAATAACACTGCTTGTTGAACAGGCTGAAGCGGGGTCTGAAGATTCTGGACTTAGCACTCTTACTACTTTATTTTGAATTTTTCTAACAATAGGTAGCTGATCTTCCTGAGCTAACTCTTTGTTAATATAAGATGACCAAGATTTTAGCAAACTTCTTACATCCTCTTCTTTTAACTCTCTATTATATTCAAATTCTCTTGCTCCCAGCAAATTGTTTTTGACCTCTTTTTTTAATTCTTCATCAGACACTTCGCATTTCAAATATGATCTTTGTAAATCAAAAAACTTTTGAGCAGCTGGAGATCTTTCAGAGATTGCATCAACATAATTACCCAAGTTGTGTCCCAAAGAATTTGCCACAAAAACTCCATTCTCCATTTTACCATTAGGCACCATATCTCTTCCCAAGACCAATAAATAATCTTTACCTTTTTCATCCATATAAGGCCTATCAAACAGAGATTCAGCATCTTCATGAGATCTAGGATCAAGATAAATTGCTCTCATCATTTCATCTGGTTTTCTTGCCCCCATATCAGTAGCAGACACTACATTCATAACAGATGGACGAGGTGAATATTGCGCCTTATGATTACTCCAATTGATTGGACTTCCAATATTAATTACCAAAATTTTATCGAAATATTTTTGTATAGTTGGTTTATCAAGGCCATTCTCAATAAAAAAATCAGACAAATAACTAATATGAGACTTTATTTCTCTAGAGCCAATGCTAAAACCAATAAGCGTAATCCTATCTAGCTTTTCTGGCGGAAGTAACTTACCTTTTTCATCCAATATTTTTGGAAAGATTACATCTCTACAAAAATTAGGAGACTCTTCTAAATTAACAAAATCTTCATTTTGGTAATAAGATAACCCTCTAATATATCTTTGTTCCCTTCCTTTTCCTTCATTTATAGGGGAGTATAAAACAGCCTCTGGAAAAAGTCTTCTAAACTGCAGCAATGATTTAGTTGCCCTATTTTTAGAATCCGCCCCTCCAAGGCCAGGAACAGCTATAACGCTAGGTGGCATAGTTGATTCAACTAAATCCCCATCGGTATTCAAAGATAATAACTTTCCAGCATTATCATTTTGCGGTCCTGAATTAATAGAACCCGGAATAAATCTAACATGAGAAGGATCAAACATCAAATTCTGCTCTATAGCTCTTTTAGCAGTTCTATAGTCAGTTTTTGGAATAGTAAAACCCATCACTTCTTTTTGTGTGGGCATTTCTGCTGGAACTATCTCACTCAGCTTTTCCAGTAGACTTTTTTGCCACTTAAATCCTGTAACAGCTCTTTTCATTCTTGATTTAGGATATTATTGATTAGTTAAGAAATTTTTTCTCATGGAAAAGTTTCTAGTTACCATAAAAATTATAAAGCTGCTCATTTATTGAATCCATCAACCTATCCATCAAAAATGGTTTTGTGATATAATCATTACATTGAGTCTTTACCATAATTTCTCTAACTTCATCTTTAAGTGCAAAAGCACTGACCACAATAATAGGAATGTTTTTTAGAGAATCGTGCTTCTTCATAGATTGCGCAATCTCAGTTCCAGAAATTTCTGGAGACAGCTTTATATCAAGCAAAACAACATGAGGATTTTCTCTTACAAGATCTTCAATTGCTGAAGATGGATTATAAAGCTTAATTGCTTGATATTCCATTTTTTCAATTAGCATCTCAAAATACTTTTGATTGCACGGATCATCTTCTATAATTGCAACTTTAATTGGTGATGACATAGACTGTAGGATAATTTAGTGATGTAATATTTAAATCAATTTCTATAAACAAGCTTTAACACTTTAATTGACATTGAGCTTAAGCGACTTGATAATTGCTGAATATAAATTTTTTCTAGGAGCTTCTTTGTTAAAAGAGCTTAGAGAGCTGTGCTTCATTATAAAATAAGCATATTTTTTACACAATCAAATTTTTACAAATATGACAAAAACTTGGGCAGCTAATTCTTGGAGAAATTTTTATATTAAGCAGCAGCCAACTTATCAAGATTTATCTGCTTTAAAGCAAGCTGAAGCAACACTGGCTTCATTTCCACCATTAGTTTCTTATGATGAAATTGAAAAGTTAAAAGCTGAATTGGCTTCAGTGGCAAATGGCAGAGCCTTCTTGTTGCAAGGTGGCGATTGTGCTGAAAGCTTTACTGAATTTTCTCATGATAACTTAAAAAACTTCTTCCGCACCGTAATGCAAATGACCATTGCTTTAATGTATGGCTTGAATAAGCCAATCGTTAAGGTTGGAAGAATTGCTGGGCAATATGCTAAACCAAGATCTGATGATAATGAAACTATTGATGGCGTTACTTTGCCAAGCTATCGCGGCGATATTATTAACTCGATTGCCTTTGAAAAAAATTCTAGAATTTCTGATCCAAAAAAACTGATTGATTCTTATTTTTATTCTGCTGCATCTTTAAATTACTTGCGCTGCCTTGCTCTTGGCGGTTATGGTAATTTGCAAAAAGTTAATAAATGGAATGAAGAATTTGCTCATAGCTTGAATAGTAAAAAAAATACCGAAGAAGTTATAACAAAAGTTAATGAAATTTTAGCTTTTATGAAATCTTGCGGACTTGATTCAGCAACACTTCCACAACTTACCACAGCAAGCTTTTTCACTTCTCATGAAGCTTTACTTTTGAATTATGAAGAGGCTTTTACTCGCAAGAATAAAGACAATAATAAGTTTTATGATTTAAGCGCTCACATGTTGTGGATTGGAGATAGAACTCGCAACCCCAATGAAGCTCACGTTGAATTCATGCGTGGAATTTCTAACCCAATTGCTTTTAAAGTTGGCCCATCAATTTCAAAAGATGATTTATTGAGACTTTTAGATGTGTTAAATCCAGAAAATGAAGAAGGTAGAATCACACTGATTTCTCGTATGGGTGCAGCTAAGGTTGAACAATTACTTCCTCCTTTAGTTGAAGCAGTTAAGCAATCAGGAAAAAGCGTGGTTTGGTCTTGTGACCCCATGCATGGCAATACAATTAAATCTTCAAATGGTTATAAAACTCGTAAATTTGACGATATTTTAAGTGAAATAAAATCATTCTTTAGAGTTCATCGCTCTGCTGGAACTTACGCTGGCGGTGTGCATTTTGAAATGACAGGTCAGAATGTTACTGAATGTTTGGGTGGTAATCAGCAAATTTCTGAAATTAATTTGGAAGATCGTTATCACACTCATTGTGACCCGAGGTTGAATTCTTCGCAAAGTGTTGAATTGGCATTTATGATTGCTCAAGATTTGCAAAAGGAGGTGGCTTGATGGCTGTAGATGTTAATAATAAAGTTGAGTTAAATCAACCTTCTGCCGCTTCCAGCGGCTCCCTGCCTTTTTTTACTCATAAACCACTTATTTTTAAAAGGAATGAGTTGCAATTTGCTGAATCAAATTGTCAAAGAGGACTTACAACAGCGCAAAAGTGTGGAACTGTTGCTTTAGTGGGTGCGCCTAATGCTGGGAAGTCTACACTTACTAATGCGCTTCTTGGACAGAAGTTAACTATAGTTTCAGCGAAGCCACAAACTACACGCAACAGTATTAAAGCCATTGTTATTGAGGGAGATACTCAACTTATCATTCTTGATACGCCGGGAATTTTTATTCCTCGTGATGATAAAATTTTAGAGAGAATTATTGTTAAATCCGCTTGGCAAGGTCTTCGCGAAGCTAATCATGTTTGTTTTTTAATTGATGCTTCACTTGGTTTAAACAAACAAAATACTCAAATTTTACAAGATTTAAAAAAAGAAAATTCTGATTTAACCATCATTATCAACAAAATTGACTTGGTTAAAAAAAGCAAATTGCTTGAAATAATCGCACAATTATCGCAGATGGAATTAAGTAATATTTTTATGATTTCAGCGCAAAGTAACGATGGCGTTGCCGATCTTAAGAAATTTCTATGCACCAAATGCCCTGCTTCGCCTTGGATTTATGATGAAGAGCAAATTACTGATGCGCCAATGCGTTTCATTGCTTCAGAAATTACTCGTGAAAAATTATTTGCTAAACTTGAGAATGAGATACCTTACAGCCTTACTGTTAAAACTGATTCTTATGAAGTTTTGCGTAATAGTGAAATAAAAATTCATCAAACAATTTTTATCGTTAGAGATAGCCAAAAAGCTATTATTCTTGGTAAAAGAGGCGAAAGAATTAGAGAAGTTAGTGCGGAAGCGCGCCGTGATATTGGCGATATTGCTGGCGCCACCGTTCATCTTTTTCTTTTTGTAAAAGTTAAAGCAAATTGGATGAATGATAGTGGAAATTATGAAATGATGGATGTAGAAAAAATACCAAATCAGAAAGTAAATAAAAAAATTAGTAAAAAATGACCTCAACAATAGATTTAAAAGAAGTTGAAAAATTCTCTGCAATAGCTGATGAATGGTGGAATGAAAGCGGCAAATTCAAGCCTTTACACAAGTTCAACCCAATTAGAATTTCTTACATTAGAGAAAAAATTATTGAACATTTTAATTTAGAAAAAACTTCTATTACCCCTTTTGAAAACTTAAAAATTCTTGATGTTGGCTGCGGCGGTGGCTTGATTTCAGAGCCTTTCGCAAAAATGAAAGCTGAAGTTACGGGAATTGATGCTTCAGAAAAAAATATTCAGGTTGCTAAAATTCACGCTGAAAAATCAAATCTTAAAATTAATTATCAGGCAATTTCATCTGAAGAATTAGCTCAAAAAAATGAAAAATATGATGTGGTTTTAGCCCTTGAAATTATTGAGCATGTGGCTGATGTTGAAGAATTTGTTAAAAGCTGCGCTGAACTTGTAAAACCAAATGGATTGCTTTTTATTGCCACTTTAAACCGCACCGCAAAATCTTTATTACTTGCCAAATTTGCTGCGGAATATGTTTTAAGATGGCTCCCTGCCGGCACTCATAATTGGAAAAAATTTCTTAAACCTTCAGAAATAAATTCTTATGCTGGTATCTATAAACTTGATTTACTTGAGACATCGGGATTTAGTTACAATTTATTAAAGGATGAGTGGAAAAGAGATATTAAGGATTTAGATGTTAATTATGCGATGGTTTTTGGGAAGAGAGTCTGAACTTGTAACGAATAACCCCAATACTAGTCGGCATTTGCAATGCCGACTTATGTTTATTAAAATTATAAAAGTTATAAAATTTAAAATTTTAACAAATAGAAGTTCGGGTTTGCAAAACCCGACCAGCATTAAGTTCATGAACCAAAATACTTACTAAAATTTATAAAGATAACTAGCCATTACACCATATAAAATACCAGTATTGACACCTTCTCTGATATCAGCCCTACTAACATCTAAGGCAATATTATTGGCAAATTTATAGCCAGCAGAAATTTGCACTTGGCGATCTTTTGATTTTGCTATTGCTTGGTATTTATCGATATTTCTGGTAACATTTGAAATGCTAGAAGTCCAATTTCCATATTTTCCTAATAGAGCAAGTGTTGTGTAGGTAGCATCTCTATCTTTGGCGCCAGTAAAATTACTAATCTTCGCCATTTCAAAAAATGGTGTTACGGAAGTTCTGTAGCCAGTTCTGATTAAATATTCAGTTCCCAAAACATATCCAGTTTCGTTAGCTCTTTTTGAAATTGAGGTATCTACTCCTAATTTTCTGTAACCAACATTGTAAGACCAATTATTGATGCCAAAAAATCTTTCACCTTCCATGGTAAATGTGTAAGAAGAAAAAGCCCCTGTATTTCCTGCTAATCCATTATCTCTGCTTTCAGTACCGCGCCCATTAATTGAGCCACTCAAACCTGTGGTATCATTAAAAAATGTATTTGCGGATATTTTGCTGCTGACTAATTCTGCAGAAACCCCTGCCCCAATTTTTTCACGCAATTCATAATCTTCAGTAATATCAGTAACAAATACGCCAATTCTTTTGGCTTTAGTATAAGCCTTACCAAAACTTGGATTAAATTTACCAGCGAAGAATCTTAAATCATCAGCTTGATAATCTAATTTCAACTCTTCAACAATCATTGTGGTATCTTGCGGTTTAAAACCTCTATCTACACTAAAGAAAGTTCTGGTTCTTTCTGGATGAACAGAATCTCTAGTTGTTATGGTGTTTGTTGGATAAAGTCTCCAACCTGTTTTAACTGACCAATTTTTAGTAAAATTAAATGAAAAATCTGGCTCAATGTTAATGTAAGCATTATTTGGAGATGTTCCAGATGCCTGATCTGAATCAATTCTATCAGCCTTTAATTCAAATAAAACCTGACCAGAAATATTGGGAAATTGACCATATAATGAACTAGAATATTTACTGGCAGCTTGAGCGGAGAAGGCACCAAAAAGTATTAGAGAAAATGATGAAAGATAGGTTAATGATTTTTTCATAAACTGATTATTGGCTTTTAGGAACTATTGGAAGTATGACACTAACAGAAGTGCCAAAATTGATTTCACTTTCAATTAAAACAGAGCCGCCATGCAATTCAATAAAATATTTTGTTAAATACAAACCAATTCCAGTTCCCGCAACAGCCAAACTATTTTTAGCGCGGAAGAATTTTTGTCCGATATTTTTTAGATCATCTTGAGGAATTCCAATTCCCTGATCTACAACTTTAATAAGAAGTTTTGTTTTACCTGTTTTAGCAAAAATCTTTACTGTAGAATCATTTTTGGAATATTTAATAGCATTGGAAATGATATTGGTAATTGAATGATCTAAAAGCTTTGGATCGCCGTTAAACTCTTCTGGTAAGTCATCTATTCTTAAATTGACTTTAATGTTCTTGTTCGTAGCTAAATTAGAATTTTTCTCAACAATATCTAAAATGAAAGCCTTCAAACTGAAAATTTGCCTCTCAACAGTAATTTTACTATTACCACTTTCCATTTTTGCCAAATTCAAAGTACTGTGAATCAAGCCGTTCATTCTTAAAATACCACTTTTAATTCTTTCAAATGATTTATCTATGGATTCATCAACAATATTGTGAGACTTTATTTTTCTAACCAACAACTCTCTGGTGCTATCAATAATTTGTAGAGGAGTTTTAAATTCATGCGATACCAAAGCCACGAATTCACTTTGCATTTTACGCATATTTTTTTCTTCCTTCAAAGCTTCTTTAAGCTGTTGAGTTTTTTCTAAAAGTTCATGGTTGGCAACCATTACTCTTTCAATGGAATCAGAACGATCAATGGCAAGAGAGAATTGATCTGCAATTGTACCAAGTAAGTCAATTTCATCAACTGTCCAATTTCTTTGATCAGCTTGGTGAATGTAAATACCACCATTAACTTTATTGTTAAAAGAAGTAATAATACTGATTTGAGCAGCTATTGAAAATTCTTTACAAATATCTCTAATCGATTGAAAACTACTGTCAGAAGCAACATTTTCAATATCGATTAATGAGCTTTTTTTATTTTTGTCTAAAACTTTTTTGTGAAAATGATTCTGGAAGTTAATGTATCTAATCAGCATCTGTAACTTTTCTTGATCTTTAGTTCCAGAAAACATTGGCTTGGTGTAGC
>CAMDRL010000059.1 GCA_945906835.1 Rickettsia typhi | reverse complement strand
TTTAATTAACTTTTTATGCTTCATCTTTTTGGTCTAAAATTTAGAATAAAAACCTTATGTACATCTATGTACATGCGGCTTTTCTTCTAAATTTTATCCTCAAAAATATTTCGCCTAAAAAGTTAATTAAAGATGGGAATTGGTATTATTGTGGATCAATATCAATTTTTACCTTAATATTACTTGGAATCTCAAGGGTTTTCATCACATCTGTGATTAATTTTTGCAAATTGACTTTTTTCTCTGCCTTCAAAAACACCCTGTAATGATAACGATTTTTCAGCCTTAAAAGCGGCATTGGCGCTGGCCCAAAGATTTCTATATTATCATTAAAAGGAAAAGATGAGACAATTTTTTTAGCAAAAGTTACGGCTAATTTTTCTTCAAAAGCACTAACAATAAAAGCCGTCATTTTAGTAAATGGAGGCATATTCAAGCTTTGACGATTTTGCATTTCAAATTCGTAAAAACTTTTTTTATCTTGCTGAATAATTTTTTCAAAAATGAAATTTTGCGGATTGTAAGTTTGAATAAAAACCCTTCCTTGCTCTTGCCTTCTACCTGCGCGACCAATTACTTGTTTTAAAAGTTGATAAGATTTTTCAGAAGATCTTAGCTCCGAAGAATAAAATCCACTATCAGCGTCAACCACACCAACCAAAGTTAATCCAGCAAAATCATAGCCTTTAGCAATTAATTGCGTACCAATAATAATGTCAATTTCATGATCAGAAATTCTTTTTACTAATTCATCAGCTTCTTTAAAATTTGTTACAGAATCACTGGTTACTAAGGCAATTCGCGCTTCTGGGAAAAGTTTTTCAACCTCTTCTTTAACCTTTTCAACACCAACTCCAATATTAACCAAACTGTCTTTTGCCTTGCAAAATTTGCAATCAGTGGAAAGTTTTTCGTCAACCCCACAATAATGACAAACCATTTTTGCTTTGCCAAAACCACTTTTATGAGCCACTAAATAAGAGCTACAATTTGGACAATTTACTTTTTGTCCACACGCTCTACACAGTGTTACTGGGGCATATCCACGACGATTTAAAAACAACAAAGTCTGCTGTTTTATTTCTAAATTTTTTGCAATTTCTTTTCTTAATTCCTGAGAAATAAAATCACCTGAATTAAATTTTTCACGACGCAAATCTACAATGTTTATTTCACTAATTTGTTCATTAAATTTCTCATCTAAAATAAAATAACGATATTTGCCTGAAATGGCATTAGAGTAAGTTTCAAGCGATGGAGTTGCCGAAGATAAAATAACAGGAAAACTTTCTATTTTACCTTTTAAAATTGCCATGTCTCGTGCATGAAAATTAAAAATATCTTCTTGTTTAAAAGACGAATCATGCTCTTCATCAATGACAATTAATTGCAAATTTTTAAAAGGAAGCAACAGAGCTGAACGCGCGCCAATCAAAACTTTTACCGATCCAGAAATAATTCCATAGAAAATTTCCTTCTTTTCTTTGGGGGAAATTTTGGAATGCCACAAAGCGGGTTTAAAACCGAATTGCTCTTCAAATCTTGCAACTAATTGGCTGGTTAGAGCAATTTCTGGAAGTAGGATTAGGATTTGAGGATTATCCTCATGAGATCCCAAAATCTTAGCAATCGCCGCAAAATAAATTTCTGTCTTCCCTGAGCCAGTAACGCCATCTAACAAATTAACAAAATGCTCTTTTTTATTAACCTCTTCCAATATTTCATCAGCAACTTTTTCTTGTTTTACTGAAAGTTTTTTTAGAGAAAATTTTTGCGAATTAATAATTTGTTTTTTAGCAGTAAAATTTGGCTTTTTAGTTTTGTAAGAATTTAAAATTCCAATAAAAGCTTTTAACACCAAGCCTTTTGGAGCAAGGTTGTACGCCGCAATCCAATCAATAAAATCAATTAACTTTTTACTAAACTTTACTTGATCATTTACTTGTGAAATTTCTTTGATTTTATCTGAAGAAATTTCTGGCACAGGCAAATTAACTTCAACAACCAGCCCAAAAAAATCTTTTTTACGGAAAGAAACTTTTACCAAATCACCAATTTCTATTTTTTGGCTTGTAGTTTTGTATGTGAATGGCTTGTCAAATGGCAAAGGCAGCAGCACATTGACAAAAAAATTATTCATAACTTTGGTTGATTAAGTAGATTTAAAGAGTATTTTTTGCCCACCAAACATATTCTCCTTAAACGAAATTAAAATAAAATTATGAAATTCTTCATCGACTCTGCTGAAATTGCTGAAATTAAAGAACTTGCCGCTTATGGACTTCTTGATGGCGTTACCACCAATCCAACTTTAATTGCCAAATCTGGCAGAGATTTTAAAGAAGTTATTGCTGAAATTTGCTCTATTGTTTCAGGTCCAGTAAGCGCCGAAGTTGCTGCAACTGATTATGAAAATATGGTTCGCGAAGGTGAAATTTTAAGCAAAATTGCTAAAAATGTTTGTATCAAATTACCTCTTACAATGGACGGACTTAAAGCTTGTAAATATTTTTCTGATAAAAAAATTCAAACTAATGTGACTTTATGTTTCTCGGCCGCTCAAGCAATTTTAGCTGCTAAAGCTGGCGCAACTTTTGTTTCTCCTTTTGTGGGAAGGCTTGATGACATTGGGCAAGATGGCATGGCTTTAATTGAAGAAATTTGCGATATTTATTCAAATTACCCAGCCTTTGAAACTCAAGTTTTAGTTGCCTCAATTAGAAACCCAATTCATATCACAGCTGCTGCCAGAATGGGCGCCGATGTTGCTACAATTCCAGGAAAAGTTTTAAAACAATTAGCTTCTCATCCATTAACTGAAAAAGGTTTAGAAACTTTTGTTAAAGATTGGGCGGCTACTGGTCAAAAAATTTAATAAGAATTTAGGCAATCATGACAAAACAAGATAAAAATAATTTTTCTAAGCAAAATTCTGAAAGAGATCTTGATGAAAAACTGGTAAATCTTTTTGTTTCAATAATTCAACAACAAAACAAAACCAGGATGATTACTTTGCTTTTTCTGCTTTGTCTTTTGATTATAGGAATTTATGGCTCTATAAAATCTAATATTTTTATGCTTTTTCTGCCAGTAATTGCCTATTACTCAATGCGCAGGTTCATTAATCCCATACATGACAAAAATATTAAAAAATATATTGAAAAAAATTCTGACAAAATTAGCTCAGACCTAATATCAAAATTATTGAATCTAACCAAAGAAACAAAAGTGCGTTATTACGAAAAAGCACTGGCAATAGAAATTAAAAACAACCTTAATAGAAGGAAGAACTGATTCGCCCCGAAATTAAATGGTCGCAAAATTAATAATTGATGGCAAAAAAATGGAAGATATTTAGCATTCAAACCAATTTTGAATGGTATGATGTAAAAACAAAATTTAAACAATCGCTCCGCAGAGCCACTTACAGTTGGTTAGCGCAGCAATTAATTTGCCTGATTATTTTATCTTACATGAAGCTGGTTTATTACAGCAGTAGAAAAGTTTTGATTAATGAAGATGTTGCCTTAGAGGCCATAAAAACTAAAACTCCTCTGATATTTGCCTTTTGGCACAACCGTTTAATGATGATTCCCTTCGTCACCGCAAAACCAAAAAAACTTTATCCTGATTATAATTTTATGACACTGGCTTCGCGCCATGGCGATGGAAAATTTGTAGGAAAAGTTATGGAAAAGATCGGATTAATTTCAATTTACGGATCATCACAAGATGGCAGAAAATCAAGCAGAGGAATTGAAATTTCAAGCCTAAAGCAAATTATCAAAGGACTTAGAAGCGGCTTGTCTCTTGGCATTACGCCCGATGGACCGCGTGGACCAAATCAAAAAATAAATGGAGAGATTGTTAATATTGCCCGAATTTCTGGAGCAAAAATCTTAGCGGTTTCTTATTCATCATCAAAACATAAAAGACTTAAAACTTGGGATCAATTTTACATTCCTTTGCCTTTTTCTAAATTATGTTTTCACTTTGACAGCTCTTTGATTGAAGTGACAAAAACAATTGATGCAGCAGCAGAAGAAAATCTTAAAAATGAAATCGAAAAAAGAATGAATTTTGTACAAGAAGAATCTGAAAAAATAGCAATAAAATAAAGGGGAAGACCCTTCGCAAAGCGAAATTATCCTTCCACAAAACTAATTTTAACACTGGCTATAGCCTCAGCAGCAATGCCTTCTTGCCTTCCCAAAAATCCCAATTTTTCAGTAGTTGTAGCTTTAACATTAACGCGGCTTTGAGAAATATTTAAAACATTAGCCAAAGACTCTTTCATCTGATCTTTGAATTTAGAAATTGTTGGTTTTTCACAAATAATTGTAACATCAAGATTAATAATCGAAGCACCTTTTTTAATTAACAAATGGCTAACAGTTTTTAACATTTCGCATGAATCGCAATTTTTCCACTTAGAATCGCTTGGCGGAAAATGATCTCCAATATCGCCCTCACCAACAGCTCCCAAAAGCGCATCCATTATGGCGTGAATTGCCACATCACCATCAGAATGAGCTTTTATTTTTTTATTAAATTCAACATCAATTCCACATAGACGAATAAAATTATTTTCATCTTTTTCTTTTTCTCTAAAAGCATGAACATCATATCCAATGCCGCATCTTATTTCTTCTTTTGCATTTGTTATCAATGTCGACACCATTCTTTTGGCGCGCTCAAAATCTTCTTCAGTGGTAATTTTAAAATTATTTTGTGAACCAGGAATTATGGCAACGGGAATGCCTGCATATTCATTTAAAGCAGCATCATCTGTAAAATGTAAATCTTTAAAAGCATTGTGAGAATTTAAAATATCTTCATAAATAAATCCTTGCGGAGTCTGAGCGCGCCATAAATTTTCACGCTCCAATGTCCATTCAATTTTTCCATCAGCATATTTTTTAATCGTATCTTCTACAACAATCGCCGGAATTACTGCTGGATGAGTTTCTAGTTTTTCTAAAACTCCACTAATTACTCTCTTAGAAACAAAAGGACGCACACCGTCATGAATAAGAACTTTGTATGGACCATATTCTTCTAAAGCTTTTAAACCAAGCCTAATTGAAGCTTGCCTGGTTACGCCGCCAAAAACTGGATTTAATAAATCTAACCCAGAAACCGCCTCTTCATAAAAAGACAAATCATCTGGATGAATAACGCAAATCACATCATCAATTTTTAGATGATTCAGAAAAGCTAAAACTGTGTGTCGCAAAAGCGGCTTTCCCGCTAAAGAAACATACTGCTTAGGAATTCCTTCACCACCATTAAAACGATTTCCTCTGCCACAAGCGGTGATTAAAGCAACTATTTTAGTCATAATCTCTATTATTTATATTTCTTTGCGAGATTTATGATCTTCAATTCTTCTTTCCATTTCGCCTCTAAAATTCTTAATCAAGCCCTGAACTGGCCAAGCAGCAGCATCACCCAAAGCGCAAATAGTATGACCTTCAATTTGTTTGCTTAAGTTATAAAGCTGATCAATTTCCTTTATTTCCGCTTTACCATCAATCATACGATCCATGATGCGCATCATCCAACCAGTGCCTTCACGACATGGCGTACATTGTCCACAAGATTCATGTTTGTAAAAATGTGAAAGCCTAGCAATTGCTGCAACAATATCAGTTGATTTATCCATCACAATCACACCTGCAGTTCCAAGTCCTGATCCAGCATTTTTTAAAGAATCAAAATCCATTAAAACTGTATCACAAACTTCTTTGTTTAAAAGCGGAACTGAAGATCCTCCAGGAATTATCGCTAATAAATTATCCCAACCGCCGCGCACTCCTCCAGCATATTTTTCAATTAATTCTTTTAGAGAAATTCCCATTTCTTCTTCAACATTACATGGATTGTTTACATGTCCCGAAATGCAGAAAATTTTTGTACCCGTGTTTTTCTCGCGACCCAAACCAGCAAACCAAGAAGCTCCTCGACGCAAAATTTCTGGAACAACCGCAATTGATTCAACATTATTAATAATAGTTGGACAACCATAAAGACCGATCAAAGCAGGAAATGGCGGCTTCAAACGCGGTTGACCCTTATTACCTTCAAGACTTTCTAGCAAAGCGGTTTCTTCTCCACATATGTAAGCACCAGCTCCGCGATGCACAAATACATCTAAATCCCAACCGCTATTACAAGCATTTTTTCCAATTAATTTTGCGGCGTAAGCTTCATCAATTGCTTTTTGTAAGGCAACGGCTTCATTAAAATATTCGCCACGAATATAGATATAGCAAGTATTAGAATTTATAGCTCTTGCCGTAATTAAACATCCTTCAATAAGCTTATGTGGATCATTTCTCAAAATCTCGCGATCCTTACAAGTTCCGGGCTCAGACTCATCCGCATTAATAACTAAATAATGAGGCTTGCCTTCTTTTGGATCGGTTTTTTTTGGCGCAAAAGACCATTTCATTCCAGTTGGAAAACCAGCTCCACCTCGACCCCTTAAGCCTGAATCTTTAACTTGCTGTATCAGCCATTCAGCTCCATTATCAAGAAATTGCTTAGTGTTATTCCAATCTCCTCTTTTGCAAGCTTGCACTAAAGAAGCTGGTTCATAACCATAGAGATTGGTAAAGATTTTATCCTGTTCTTTAAGCATTTTTAAATTTTATTGAAATTTTGTTTTTGAATTTCTTCTAAGTAATTTTTACCTTTCTTAAAAATAAATACTAATCATAAATTTTCTTTTACTAAATTCAAGAATCAGTTGATAAAAAAACTTCACAAATTACTATTAAGTTTCTAAATTAATAAAATATGTTTTCTATCTTTATCAAAATCTTGATCAAATAAAAGTGCCAAAATTAACAAATCTCTTTTCGAAGATTCTGCTTTTTTCGCTAGCCTTTACCTTACTTTCTTGCGCCCAAAATACACTTGATCCAATTGACCAAGAAGCTGGCCTCACATTTAATGATTATGAAAAATCTTTTATTAAAGATCACAAAAAAGAAAAGTCTGATAAAGCTCAAAAAATCAGAGATTCTGCACCAATTCCAAGCATTTCTAAATTAGTTTTGGCACCTCCACCTCCAAAGGTTGGAGGCAATAAGACAATATCTTTTTCGGTTACTGATCAAGTTCCATTAAAAGATGTTTTAATTGAATTGGGACGAGTTGCAAAAATTGATGTTGATGTTGATCCAAATATTTCTGGTGGTATTATTCTTAACGCTAAAAATCGCCCTCTTAAAGAAGTTATTGACCGAATTGCCCACTTAGGGCAATTGCGCTATTCCTACAAAAATGATGTTTTATGGTTTGAGAAAGACTCTCCTTACATGAAAGATTATTTCGTTGATTTTTTATCTGGAAGTCAGTTGTGGGGAGATGTTGAATCAAACCTAACTTCTATACTTAGCAGCGCTACTTCTCCAGCTTCCAGCGACGGATCTAACTCTTCTGCCATAGGATCAAAAATTACAAGCAATAAATCAGCTGGCATTATTTCTATCTATGCCACAAAAGCACAACATGAAAATATAATTAAATATTTGGATGATGTTTATAAAATAGCTTCTGCTCAAGTTCTAATCGAGGCTAAAGTTGTTGAAGTGACTCTTAACAAAGAATTTAGTGCTGGTATTGATTGGAATTGGGTTGAAGCTGGAAAGTCAGTTACCACAAATTTCGGCGCACCAGAATCTCCAACAATTACTGCCATCATACCCAAGGTAAAATTATTAGGTCTTGGTGGAAATATCAGCGCTACAATAAAAGCTTTAGAAGAATTTGGCACCGCAAGAGCTATCTCCAGTCCAAGAATCAGCGCCATCAATAACCAAAAAGCGGTATTAGATTTTTCAGAGAATTTAATTTACTTCACTATCAGCGCATCTTCTTCAACATCTACAGGAACATCTACCAGCGTAGTTTCAACTATAACT
>CAMDRL010000058.1 GCA_945906835.1 Rickettsia typhi | reverse complement strand
GTGTTTTCAAGTTAAAATAGTATAAGACATTAACGCCAGAAATTATTGGGAGTGTTTGTGGGGTTAGTTATATGGAATTATAAATGGGATTTGGTATAACTCAAAATCAAGAGTACAAAAAGATTTTATGAATTCTTTCGAAGAATACCTTTTGTTTGATTATATTGAGAAGTTGAAATATGAGCAATATGGGTTAAATGATTTTTATTGGGCTCTGGATAAACAGAATAAAAAACAACCCCTTATTGCAATATCTGCTCCAGTTGAAGATAAAGAGCCTCATGTTCATAGTATTTCTTGCTCACACTCTAAAAGCACAGATCCGGATATCAAAGACAATCAGGGTTTTGGTGAATTTTGTATTCCCTGTGAACCAGGCTCAATTCCAGATGAAAAAAAACCTAATAAAAAACAACCTGCAATTAAAGAAATTAAAGAGGAGTCTTTTGTCAATTTGAGTGTTGCGGTTGAAGAAGAAAAACCTCAACAGAATGAAAAAGAAACTTTCGCTCCATCTAGTGTGGGTAAAGATAATCATGTTCATAGCGATTCTTGCTCACACCATGCTTCTTTTATGGGGGGCTTCATTGGTGAAGATGGAAAACTGGGTAAAGGTGGAAAGAAAAAAAGAAAGCCTCGGGCAGATGTTGGAGGAAGAAAGCCTGATAAAAAAATATCTTCTCAACAATTAGTTGAAGATTCAATTCTGGGAAAAAAAAGTGCTAAAATTTAGTTGGAATTATGAAGTAAAAACATAGATGAGATGCTTGAAAATAAAGGGTTGTTTTCTGATGACGGTCATTAGAATTTTTGGCTAATGATGGATCTGGGTTAAATTTTTATTTAGAATTTCTAACATTCTAAATAAATCTTTTTTTTCAGCAGATTCAATAATCATACTAACTCCTTTTGATTAAATTATTTGTTATTTTTTCAATGATTGCATTGGTCAATAATCTTGCTTTATCGGGAATTCTAATATTATTTTTTGAAACTTCTAATAAGCCTTGCTGCACAAGAATTTCTAGCTTTTCAAAATCAAAAATTTCAGTTAATTTTTTATTAAAATGAAATTTAAAAATTTCATCATCAATTCCTTGCTTAAGGCGCAAGCCCATTAAAATCAACTCTTCCAAAAGTTCATTCGCAGAAATTATTTCATCATTTTGAATTCCCGCGCCAAATTCTTCAGCTTTTTTTAACCAAGCCATTGGCTCATGAACCATCATAATTGCATGGCGTTGTGCAAAATTATCATTTAAGTAAACTCGCGAATGGGCTCCAGCGCCAATTCCCAGATAATCACCACCTTGCCAATAAACTAAATTATGAGAACATTCAAAAATTTTTTTAGCATAATTTGAAATTTCATAAAGCTCAAAACCATTGTCTTTAGTGATTTGATTAGTCATCTCATAAAATTGCGCTGATAATTCTTCATCAGGCATTTTAAATTCACCTTTCTGATATTGTGAAAAAAACTTAGTACCTTTTTCAATGGTTAATTGATAAAGAGATAAATGCTTTGTGCCAAAGCTAATAGCGGTTTCCAGCTCTTTTTTCCAATCTTCTAAATTTTGTTTTGGTCTTGCGTAAATTAAATCGAAAGAGAAATTATCAAAAATTTTACTAGCAGTTTCGATGGTTTTTATGGCTTCTGTGGCACTATGTTCGCGACCTAAAAATTTCAAATCAACATCGTTCAAAGCTTGAATTCCAATGGATAAACGATTGATTCCAGCTTTTCTAAATTCCTTAAATTTAGAGCTTTCAAAAGAAGTTGGATTGGCTTCTAAAGTGATTTCACAAAGTTCATCAATTTGCCAAATTTGAGAAATTTTCTCTAAAATTTTTTCAACTAAAAAAATTGGCATGAGAGAAGGTGTGCCGCCGCCAAAGAAAATAGTTTTTACTTTTCTGTTTTTTAATTTTTGAGCAAAAAAATCCAATTCACGCAAATATCCTTGTAAAAATCTTTCATTATCAATGCCGTTTTTTACATGAGAATTAAAGTCGCAATAAGGGCATTTTGATTTGCAGAAAGGGTAATGAATATAAATTGAAAGATTTTTCTGCATTGGGATTTGATTGGTTTGAAGATTTTGCTTGGACAAATGATGCTAAGTTTGACATTTAAAGATTACATCTTTAAAGCTTGATGCCCGCAAATTTAATGCTCAATTACAAAGGAGAACAGTTTAATGAAAATTTTTAAAATAATATTTTTTTCAACCCTTTTATTATATTCTTACAATTCAAACGCTAAGAACATAGCCATTATTGCTACTGGCGGAACTATATCTGGAGCTGGTGAATCTTCCATAGAATCTAAATATTCAGCTTCAAAAGTTGATATTGATAAAATCATAAAAACTATCCCAGGCATTACTGATTTAGCAAATATTAAGTCTGAGCAATTGTTGCAAGTTAATAGCCAAGATATGAATGATATCATTTGGTTAAAAATTGCTCATAAAGTTAACAAGCTTTTATCAAAAAATTCAGTAGATGGAGTTATTATAACCCACGGAACAGACACTTTGGAAGAAACTGCTTATTTCTTGAATTTAGCTGTAAAAAGTAAAAAGCCTGTGGTGTTAGTTGGTTCAATGCGACCTTCAACTTCTTTAAGTGCTGATGGATCTTTAAATTTGTACAATGCTGTTGCTTTGGCAAGCAATGAATCTGCAATTAATCAAGGTGTTTTGGTTTTGTTAAATGATGAAATTTATGCTGCAAGAGATGTGACTAAAACTCATACTACAAATGTTGCGTCTTTTAAATCTCCTAATTCTGGAGCTATTGGTCAAGTTCATTACGGTAAAACCGATATTTATTACAGTCCATTAAGGCTTCATACCGCAAAAACAGTTTTTAATGTTAAGAAGTTAGAAAGCTTGCCAAAGGTTGATGTGATTTATTCTCACGCTGCACAAGATGCTGGCGTTGTTGATTATTTGGTAAAATCAGGCTCTAAGGCTATTATTGTTGCTGGAGTTGGTGATGGAAATGTTAATCAGGAAGTGTTAAAAAGTCTTGTAAAGGCAAAAGAGCGGGGCGTGATTATCGTTAGAAGTTCTAGGCTTGGTTCAGGAATTGTGGTGCCAAATTCTGAAATAAATGATAGTGAGTTGGGCTTTGTTACTGCAGATAATTTAAGCCCGCAGAAAGCCAGAATATTGGTTATTATGGCTTTAACCAAGACCAATGATGTTGAGAAAATCAGAAAGATGTTCAAAACTTACTAATTCATTTTCAGTGTTATCCTGAGCGAAGCGAAGGATCTCATAAGGCTGTAAGAGATCTTTCGCTTCGCTAAATATTGACAGTCATGTGGAATAATAATTGCTCCCAAAAGATCAAATCCGCTCTTGATTTCCCTAATCTTTTAGATATTATGATAAAAATTATCATTCTCAAAATAAATATCTAAAAACATGTTTCAAATTGCCATTGTTGTATTTCGTGAAATTCTTGAAGTTTCGTTAATCGTTGGAATTCTGGTTGCGGCAACAAAAAATATTCCCAATCGTAATAAATGGATTTTAAGCGGTCTTGTTCTGGGGCTTTTCGGTTCTTTAGCTTTGGCATTTTTCACCGATCAAATTTCAGAAAGTTTAGATGGAATGGGTCAAGAATTTTTTAATGGACTGATTTTGTTGTCAGCCAGTCTGATGATTTCTTGGACGGTTTTATGGATGCAAAAGCATGCTAAATCTCTTTCGGGAGAATTAAAAAAACTCGGTAATTCAATTCGTGAAGGGCAAAAACCGCTTTATTCTTTGTTGTTGGTGGTATTTCTTTCGATATTGCGCGAAGGTACAGAAATTGTGCTTTTTACCTATAGTTCTTATATTTCTGGCATTGTTTTAAGCGAGATTATTTTAGGAATGTTGATTGGAACTATTAGCGGAATTGCCATTGGCGGCGCTCTATATTTGGGAATCATCAAAGCTTCAGGAAAATATTTTTTCATCGTTACAACTTGGATTTTAGTCTTCTTAGCTTCGGGAATTACCGCTTCAGGAATTGGTTTTTGGATCAATGCTGAAATTCTACCAGCTTTACAAAATCCTTTGTGGGATACATCTGAAATTTTATCACAAGTTAGCTTTTTTGGAAAATTTTTGCATATATTTTTAGGCTATATTGACCGCCCAGCTGGCATGCAGGTTTTGGCTTATTTGTTGAATTTGGGAGTTTTGGTTTTGGGGCTTAGGTTGGTTAAGAAAAAATAACTGAGTTTGCCGTTATCTACCGCCCCTAACCCCTCCTTATCAAGGAGGGGAATGCCTTTAGTCTCCCTCCTTATTTAAGAGAGGAATGCTTTTAGTCTCCCTCCTTGATAAGGAGGGGTTAGGGGCGGTAGATAATAAAAGCTCTTAGTTATTTATTTTCTTTGCCATTTCAATCGCCCCATAACTAATAATCGCCGTTGCACCAGCTCTTTTAAAAGCCATCAAACTTTCAAAAAACGCCACATCAAAATCAAAAGCACCAGCTGCCGCCGCATGTTTTAGCATGGCATATTCACCACTCACCTGATAAGAAATTATCGGCAAATGAAAATTTTGCGAGGCTTCTTTAACTATGTCCAAATAAGGCATTCCGGGTTTTATAATAATTAAATCAGCACCTTCCTCAACATCTAAAGCAATTTCTCTTAAAGCTTCAGCGCTATTTTTAAAATCCATTTGATAAGTTTTTTTGTCAGATTTTTTTAAGTTTGAAGACGATCCAACCGCATGTCTAAAAGGTCCATAAAAGGCAGAAGCATATTTTGCAGCGTAGCTCATAATTGCCACATCAATAAATCCTTCATCATCAAGCGCATCACGAATTACCGCAACTCTGCCATCCATCATATCAGAAGGTGCAATAATATCACACCCTGCAGCCGCCTGTACCAAAGCCTGTTTACACAAAGCTTCAATAGTGGTGTCATTTATAACATAGTCATTTTCATCAATAATTCCATCATGACCATGCGAAGTATAAGGGTCTAAAGCCACATCACAAATCACGCCAATATTTGGTACATTTTTTTTGATTTCACGAATAGTGCGGCAAATCAAATTTTTTTCATTCCAAGCTTCTTTACCATCTAAAGTCTTTAACTTTTGGTCAATTACGGGAAACAGCATGATAGCAGGAATTCCAAGCTTGTGTGCCTCTTTAGCTTTTTTAACAATCAAATCAATCGAAAGGCGAGAAACATCTGGTAAGTGATTAATTTTTTGTTCAATATTTTTTCCTTCAATTACAAAAAGCGGCAAAATTAAATCACTGGCTTTTAAAGAGTTTTGCGCCACTAAATCACGCATCCAACTAGATTTTCTAAGTCTTCTCAAGCGAGTTGTTGGAAAAGAGCCAATATGAAAATTTTTCATGTTTTTTTGAATTTGTTTGGTTAAGAATCTCTTTTATTTTTTGTTATTTCTTTTTACTTTCAGTGTCATTCCCGCGAAGGCGGGAATCCAGCCTACTTAAAGCTGGATTCCCACCTTCGCGGGAATGACAAGAATGAAAACCCAAATTTATTAAAAACAAGTCTAACATTATGAAAAATATTCTGGAAGAAATTTATCAACATAAGCTTGTTGAAGTGCGCAATAAGAAGAAAGTTCTTAGCTTGCAGGAAATTTGCTTGCAGCTTAAATGCTCAGAAAAAAAGCCCAAAGACTTTTTTGCAGCACTAAAAGCCAAAGACAGCAATGGCGAAACTGCTTTAATCTGCGAAATTAAAAAAGCCTCACCTTCGCGCGGAATTATTAGAGAAGATTTCGACGCAGTTGAAATTGCCAAAATTTATCAAGAATCTGGCGCAACTTGTTTGTCAATTTTAACTGATGAAAAATATTTTTTAGGTTCTGATGAATACTTGGCTAAAGTGCGCCAAGTGGTTGATTTGCCACTTTTGCGCAAAGAATTTATTGTCGATTCTTACCAAATTTATGAAGCAAAATTACTTGGCGCAGATTGTATTTTATTAATAGTTGCCATGCTTGATGATAAAAAATTACATGAGCTTGAAGATTGCGCCATAAGCCTTGGTTTATCCGTTTTGATCGAAGTTCACAACGAAGAAGAGCTGCGTCGCGCTTTGAAGATGAAAAGCAAACTCATCGGCATTAATAATCGCGATTTAAAAACTCTAAAAGTTGATTTACAAATTTCTCTAAATTTAGCTGAACTTGTGCCAGTTGATTATGTTTTGGTTGGCGAAAGCGGCATCAAAGACATATCAGATATTTTATTGCTAAAAGAAGCTGGAATTAATTGCTTTTTAATTGGCGAATATTTCATGAGCCAAAAAAACATTGCCGCCGCGGTGAGGGCTTTTCTTTAGAGTCTATTTTAAATTGCGTACTTATACGCTAATGGGCTGAATAAACTTATTTAGCTATTGAGTTTAGATATGCAAATTAATCTCAACAAAGAATGCAAATCTTATGATAAAAAAATCAAAAAAATTTTAAAATTAAAGAGCGAAAAGCCGAAATGGTTTAATGATATTCAATGGAATAATGTCAGCGAAGATAAGACAAACCTAGCTTACGAAAACGGCATGAAATTTCTTGAGGACTTAGATAATTCTCAAAAAAATTTAGATGGAAAAGCCTTGGTATTTTTATCTTACCTGTTCACCATTTGCGGCGTTTTATTGTATAATCTACTTTTTAAGAATGATGAATTGTCAAAAGTAATGTTTTTGCATGAATTCACATTATCGCTGTGTGTTTTGATTCTTTGTTCGGGTTATGCTGTTTTATTTTGTCTGACGGCGATGATTTTTTTATCCACGCAACGCCGTCAAAATCGCTATGCTGCTCCAGTAGATATTTTGACTAACCCAAATAATCACGCTCAATATATTAAAAATGATCTTTGTTTAGGCTTGCAAGGGGCGATTTTTTATAATGCAAAAAAACAAAAGGGAAGAGCCTCATTACTGAAAGCTCTTCTATTATTTTCTGTAATATTTCCGATATGTTTAATTGCTTATTGCTTAACTAATCTTCCTATTCTCGGTCTAATTTTTATAGGTGTTATTTCTGGGGTACTACTATGGATTTTCTTTCGATTCTATCCATAGAAAGGCCCTTATCCATTATTGTCATTCTGATAGGAGTTGGAATATATGGGGGCTTTACCGCGGCTGAACTTGCTTGATTAGCAGTAGTGGAATTAGTAGATGAGGAACTGCTTTGTTGATTATTAGAAGAGCTAGAATTATTATCAGTCATAGAAATTAATTTTGTTTTTTAAGTAGTGAAAAGGCCCCGTTGACGCGGGGCTTTTTTACTTTATAGACCTTAGTTTATTTCTCAATCCTCTAAGCAAACAGCATATTTCTCGTTAAGAATTTTTAATCAAAGTTCCTGCGCTGGAGTGGGTCTCCAGACCCAGTCCATATGTTCATTAAAAAATTATAATATGGTATGAATGTTGGAAAGGGGTCAGGAGGCTAGCTCTGACTTAGGTGAAGGTATTTCTCTAAATTGCCTTAATATACATCCTGAAACCAAGAGATTTTAAAACTAAACGAAATGTCGCAATAGTTGGATTTCCTCTTTCTGATACCATTTCATAAAGATATTGACGGCTTAAGCCAGTTTCTCTGGCAAGTTGAGTCATTCCTTTAGCTTGAGCTGCTTTTTTTAAAGTCTCACGAAGCAAAAATTCATTGCCATCTTTGGCGTAGTTTTTGAAGGAATTTTTTAGGCAAAGTTTTAAAAATTCTGGATCTTTTTTGAATTTATCTGCGATGAGATCATTATAGTCTCCATGTGTGGCTTTTCTAGATGTTTTGGTCATTTTTATAATTCTCCCAATAGGTTTTTGATTTTTTAATGTCTTTATTTTGAGTTCCTTTATTTCCGCCGCAAAGTAACAATATTATATTTCTGTTATATTTCCCAAAATATATTCTATAGCCTGCTCCGACATGAATTCTTAACTCAAAAACACCATCACCGAGATTTTTATGATCTCCAAAATATCCAGTTTTAATTTTTT
>CAMDRL010000057.1 GCA_945906835.1 Rickettsia typhi | reverse complement strand
ATTAAGACTAGTGATTTAGATAATCACAGATAAAAATATTAAATTTCAAATAATTTCACATGAAAAACCTAATATTAATCCTAGTCACTTTTCTATTAGCCTCTTGCATGTCATCTGCCAAAAAAGAAGCCATAAAAAGCGCAAAACATGGCAGCGCTTCTGGAAGAGTTAATTCAAGCCAAAGCAATAATAACAGCATTCTTGACGAGCTTGATGAATAAAGTTTTTTTATTACTTCTGACAATATTCTGCCTCACTTCCTGTTCTGGCTCCAAGAAATCCACTTCCCCAATAGACGATGCTCCATCTTGGTATGTCAGCCCTAAACAAAATAATGCCACAAATCTTTACGGAACTGGCGCAGGATTCAGTCTGGAAGACGCCACCAAATCAGCTTTAACCGATGCTGCAGCGCGTTTAATGGTAAGTATTTCATCAACATCAACTTTACTACGCGAGGAAAATAAATTCGATGTTAATGAGGAAAGTAGACAGCAGATAAAACAAAATATTGAGAAAATTGATTTCACTAATTTTCAAGTAAGTAGAAGTGGAAAAATTGCTTCGAATTTCTTTATTGAATTAGAAATTTCAAGGCTTCCCTTTATTTCTGCCCAAAAAGAAAATATCACATTTTTAGAAAAAAAAGTTGCTGATTTAGAAAAAAGTTTAAACAACATAAATCCAATTCAAAAACGCGCTTCTTTGCTAAAAATAGTTGATCTTTCGAAACAAATTGAACTTAGCAGCCTTATTTTGAAAGGTGCTGGGGAGAATATCAGTCTTAAAGAAAAATTATCCCGCTTAGCTAATTTTGAAAATCAATTAAATTTGCTTAACAATAAAATTGAATTTTATTTTGAGATAAACTCTTCAAAAGAAATAACTCAACTCATTGGAAATGCTTTAAATAAAGAACAAATTGCAATCACCAAAACTCCTCACGCTAATTCTGTTACTATTGAAATAAAATCCACTTCCAGAAGTAATGAAATTTATGGCGTCCACATTACAAAATTACATTTAGATTTTAAAAATATTTTAAATGGCAAAACCATAGCCAGCAGCTCTTTTGAAGTTACTGGAAGTTCTGTAATTGGAGAAAAAGAATCTTATTTATCCGCCGTAAAATCTTTAGAAGAAAAAATTTCTAAAGATGGAATTCTTAAAATAATTGGCATTATTAATTAACCGCAAAACCAATGAGATTAAAACATTTAACACTTCTTCTTGTCATTTCTTCTTGCGCACCAACTATCAAAAATTTTGACGATTATCAAAAACAATTTTTGTCAAAAACCGCTTTCATGCCCACAAAAGAAACTCTTGATGGCAAGCCAGTAAAAATTGTAGTTTTTGCTTTAGATGAAAATAACAATGAAATAGCTATGCAGTCTGGACTTGGAGAATCTATTGCGGGAAGCATTGAAAATATTTTAAGTAAAAATCGCCTATGCGAAATTGTTGATCGCAAAGCAGCAGTAAAATTGCAAAAAGAAATAGCCTTGTCTGAAATGAATAAAACTGGGTCTTACAAAGGTCCATTGGTGGCTGATTACGCGATTTCTGGCACAATTTCTAATGCTGGATTTACCAGCAAATATTCTGCTGGATTCTTTTATCCAAATCCTAAAACAGGAGAAATAATAACAGTTCCACCAAAATACACTTACTCCACTGATGTTTCTGGAAATTTAAAAGTTTATGAATTGCCATCTTTGTCAGTGGTTGAATCTATTGAATTCTCTCAAAAAGAACGCCGTAGCGAAAATGTTAAACAAGATGGCGGATTATCTTTAGGCGCGTTACAAATTGGTGGCAAAAAAGTTGATGGTGCCAGTCAAGACAATAATATGCTTAGAAAAACTGGGGCAGAAGCTATTGAAGATATCGAAGTTAATATTAAGAATTTTTTTGCTAAAAAAGGCTATATTTTAGAAAAAAGAGTTTACGAAAATAAAACCATTTTCAAAATATCTCTAGGGTCACTTGACGGCATTAATCAAGGCGATAAATTTGAGATAACTGGTCAATATGAATCTCAAAATTCCATTACCGAAGAAGTTGAAATAGAAAAAAGAATCATTGCAGATGGCATTGTGACTGATAAAATCGACCCAAAAACTTCTTGGGTTATTCTTAAAGATTCAAAAAAAGTAAATTCTGTAAGATTGGGTGATGCCGTTAAAATGAAATACAAAAAAAATGGCTTTGCGAAGATTGGAAAAATTGCTGAATCATTGTTAGAGCAATAAAACTTTACACATAATCTTAGTCACCCTGAGCCTGTCGAAGGACAATTCAAATATGGGAATTGAATCACCTCTCAACAGGCTCAGGGTGACTACGATTTTTACTTGGAATCAATAACTAAAAAAATGCAATTCAAAAATAAAATCTCCGAACTAGCCGACCTTTACGAATATTTCATTTTCGATATTTGGGGCGTAATTCATGATGGTAACACTCTTTATCCGGGCGTCGTTGAAGCAATCTCTCTATTGCGCTCAAAAAATAAAAAAATCTGCTTTCTTTCAAACGCGCCACGCCGTGCCATTAGGGTTGCCGATGCATTAAAAAAACTTGGCATAGCATCTCATCTGTATGATTTTATTCTAACCTCTGGAGAAGCCGCTTATCTTGATCTAGAAAAAAATCAAAAAAATGGCTTCAAGAATTTTGGTCAGAACTACACTTACATAGGTCCAGATAAAGATTTGGATTTGCTTGATGGACTTAATTATAAAATTGTTAATTCTGCAAAAGATGCTGATTTTGCTTTAACCACTGGTTTTAACGAAGATAGTTCCACCTTAGAAGAAAAACTTCCGCAAATTTTAGATGCCAAAAATTTCAATTTACCATTAATTTGTGTAAATCCTGATTTTATTGTAGTTAGACAAAATGGCACTGAATCACTCTGCGCCGGGGTTTTAGCAAAAGAATATGAAAAAATGTCAGGAAAAGTTTTTTATTACGGAAAACCTCATGAATCTGTTTATAAAATCGTTTGCGAAATTTTTAACAATAATGATAATTCCAAAATGATTGCCATAGGAGACGCTATGGAAACCGACATAAAAGGTGCAACAAATTTTAAAATTGACTGTGCTTTAATTACTGGTGGAATTTTATCAAATACACTTGGAGCAAAGCATGGAGAGGTTGCAGATAAAGTTAAACTTGAAGCAATTTGCCAAAGTCATAAACTTTTTCCACAATTTGTTTTACCTAAAATATAAATTTTAACGAATATCTAACGATGTATTATTCAAGAAAAAGAAACTCAAAAAAAATATTTTTTGTTGTTACCGTAATTGCGGCTTGTGCTTTTGTGGCAGCAAACTTTTTAATAAAACAAACTCCTAATGAAGTCACTGTTGCAAAAGTAAATGGTCAGAAAATTTTTAAATCAGAAGTTGAAAGAAAATTACATGATATTTTTGACAGCGAAAATCAAACTGTAAAAACTCCTGAAATCAATAAATTACCAAAAGAAGTATTGGAAATTTTGATTAAAGAAGTTTACCTAGAAAAAGAATTAGCTAAAGAAGTAGCAAAATCAAAAATAGCTAAAAACCAAGAAGTTTTAGCTAAAATTGCTGATGCAAAAAACAAAATTCTACGCCAAGCCTACATTGATGATTTAACTAAAGCAGAAGTTAATGACGCCTCTGTGAATAATAAATATCTTGAATTAAGCAAAGAATTGGATGGCAAAAAAGAATATTCAATTTCTCACATTGTAGTTAAAACTGAAGAAACTGCTAATAAGGTTTTAAAAGAATTAACTTCTTCAAAATCTGCAAAATTTTCTGATTTAGCTAAAAAATATTCTATTGACGAAGAAAGCTCTAATAAAGGTGGTAGCCTTGATTACATTCTTGAAGATAACATGATTAAAGAAATCGCAGAAGTAGCTACAACTCTAAAAATTAATGAAGTTTCTAAACCAATTCAAACTAAATTCGGTTGGCATTTAATTAAAGTTAGTGATGTTCGTGATGCCCAATCTCTGCCTTTTGAAGCAGTTAAAGAAAGCATCAAAAACCAATTAACTCAAGATGTGGTTAATAAAATCAATTCTAAAATTACTAATAATGCTAAAATAGAAATTTTAATTTCTTTGCAGGAACCTGATAAAGCTGACGAAGCTGCATCTGAAGTTGTTGATCCTAACTCAATAGTTGCAGAAGAAGAAGTGGCAGCACCTCAAGAAGCTTCTACAGAACAAGCTTCTACTGAAAAAGAAGAAGCTACTGAAAAAAAATCAGAAGTAAAAACTGAAGAAAAAAAATCTAAAAATGATTCAAAAACTAAATCTGATGCAAAAGACAAAAAGACCAAATCTGAATCAAAAAAGAACTAATAATTTCAGTTACAACAGTAAGAACAAACCAAAAAGCCAAAGTTTTGAACGCAGTAATACTAATCAAAACAATATTTGGCTTTTTGGTAAGCACCCATCTTTTAGCGCCTTACAAAAAAAACGCCGCAAAATTTTTCAAATTTTAGTTACTAAAAATACTAGCATCGAATTAGAAAAACTTTTACTGGAACAAAATCTTCTAAATCTTAAAAGCTTAGTTAAGTTAGTTGATGGAGCGCAAATTGAATTTCTGATTGGTAAAGATCAGCTTCATCAAGGTATTGCTGTTGAATGTTCAAAATTACCCATCAAAAATCAGAATGATCTCTTAGAAGAGCTTTCTTTATTGGAGAAAAGCCAACTTCCAACCTTGCTTTTACTTGACCAACTTTCTGATCCACAAAATATTGGCGCAATTATTAGAAGTGCAATTAGCTTTGGCGTAACAAAAATTATTTTTTGTGAACATAGTGCGCCAAGAGAAAGCGCAGTAATGGCAAGATCTTCCGCCGGAACTATTGAAATGGCTGATTTAATTTTGGTAACTAATTTTAGTAATTTGATTGAGAAGCTGAAAAAAATTGGCTATTGGTGCATTGGCTTGGAAGGAAATTCCAATACTTTTATTAACGAGATAAAAACTTACAAAACAGTTGCTCTAATTGTTGGTTCAGAAGGCGATGGCATTAGAGAGTTGGTGAAAAAAAATTGTGATATTTTGGCAAAGATTGATATTGATAAAAATGTTGAAAGCCTTAACGCTTCAGTTGCTACTTCAATTGCACTTTACGAATTATCAAGGAGATAAAATGAAGTATAAAAGCATCGCCGTGATTGCTGCCAAAAACAATAAAGAAGCCATTAGCAGAAAAGATTTTTTGGTTGCAGAATATGGCTTTAAAGATATCACCAAAAACCACAAAGAAGTTTCTGATATTGATTTGGTTGTGGCAATTGGTGGAGATGGCTTGATGTTGCACTTGCTGCATGATTATGAAAATAAACCCATTTCACTTTACGGCATAAATTGTGGCACCGTGGGGTTTTTGATGAATTCTTATCACCAAGAAGATTTTTTAAATACCATTAAAGCAGCAGAAGAATCGACGCTTTATCCATTGCGCATGGAAGTTATTACTCAAAATGGTGAAATACACAGCCATATTGCTATCAATGAAGTAGCACTTCTACGGGAATCAAGTCAAGCTGCTAAAATTAAAATTGAAATTAATGGTCGTGAAAGAATTGAAACTTTAATTGCTGATGGCATTTTAGTTGCAACTCCGGCTGGCAGCACAGCTTACAATCTTTCAGTTCGCGGCCCTATAATTCCATTTGGCTCAAGAATAATTGCTCTAACTCCAATCAGCCCATTTCGTCCAAGAAATTGGCGCGGCGCACTTTTACCTTCAAGCAGTACAATTAAATTTGAAGTAATTAATGGAAATTCTCGCCCAGTAAGCGCTACAGCAGACTCAAAAGAGGTTAAAAATATTAAAGAAGTTTCAATTTTTGAAGATCGCACAATTGGTTTTAAGATTTTATTTGATCCTAACCATTCGCTTGAGGAAAGAATTATTCGGGAGCAGTTTACTAATTAATTGTAGTTTGAGTGCGTGACTAGCACCTCAGAACCGTCGGTTGAGGGTAGTCGAAACCATCGGAAAGTTCCTGCCATATTTTGAATTCACAGCAAGAACCTTCCGATGGTTTCGACTCCGCTCAACCGAAGGTGACAATGCAAAGGAATAATTACTAAATAAATTAAGTTAAAAGTTTGACTTTTAAGACTTGGTTTTTATAGTCCCGCACCTCTTCCCTTGATTGATGTTTTAGTTTAATGGGTCTGTAGCTCAGTTGGTTAGAGTGCGCGCCTGATAAGTGCGAGGTCGGTGGTTCAAGTCCACCCAGACCCACCATTAAACTTTCTTCTTTAGTTAATTTTCTTCATAATTTCTGCAAACAAACTGGCCGGTAAAAACCCTCCAGTGATTTTATTGGTTGGGCTATTATCATCATTACCAATCCATATTCCAATCACAAACTTATCGTTAAAACCAATAAACCAAGCATCTCGGAAGTTTTGGCTGGTACCTGTTTTTCCATAAACATCATCGGCAATATTAGCATTTTTACCCGTACCGCTTTTAACCACCTCGCGCAAAATCTCTTTAATATATTCTTCTGCATCTTCCGAAATAACAGCTCCCAAACCAGATGTGCTACGCTTGTATAATGAATCATTTTTGTCATTTTTTATTTCAGAAATAACATATGGAATTACCGCTTCACCATTATTAGCAATTGTTGCATAAGCGCTGGTAAGCTCATATAAACTGACTTCCGTAGTACCTAAAGCAATGGTAGGATCATTCTTATCCATTTCAGAAGTAATGCCAACTTTACTGGCAATTCGTACAATAGAATTTTTATCAAGCTTTTGCGCCAATTGCACCGCCACTGAATTTGAAGATTTAGCAAAAGCCTGTTTTAGTGTAATTTCGCCTAAATAATTATTTTTATAATTATCAGGCAACCAAGTTCCAATATTGATTTTCTTATCTTCAAAGACATTATCAGGTTTAAAACCATTTTCAAAAGCAGTTAAATAAATAAAAGTTTTAAAGGCTGATCCGGGTTGTCTTTTAGCAAAAGTTGCACGATTAAACTGACTTTTTTGATAATCTTTACCTCCAGACATGCCAAGAACCGCACCATCTTTACTCATCACTATCGCCGCAATTTGAGATTTACCTAATATTTTATCATTAACATTAACAAATTTATTAAGAACATCCTCCAAACTATCTTGAATATTGCCATCTAAAGTAGTTGTAATCGAAACAACTCTTTCTTGCCCAGAATCATGCGAGATAAAATCAGAAAATTGATCCTTCACAAAATCAGCAAAATAAAGCTTCTGCAAATTATCTATTTTGTAAGCCACATCTTGATTTATTTCTGAAAGATTTTTTTCATCTAAGAAACCAGCATCAATCATCTTATCCAAAACCGCATCAGCTCTATTTTCAGCTAATTCTTGATTATTTCTTGGCGATAATTTTGAAGGAGCCTTAAGCAAACCAGCCAACATCGCCGCTTCATTTAAATTAATTTCAGAAACAGTTTTACCAAAATAAAATTTTGCCGCATTACCAACTCCGTAATTTCCTGAACCAAAATAAGCACGATTCAAATAAAGAGTGAGAATTTTTTCTTTAGTAAAACTATATTCTAACTGCACCGCCAGCAACACTTCTTGAATTTTTCTTTTGAAATTTCGATCTGGAGTTAGAAACAATAATTTTGCCAATTGTTGCGTTACCGTACTTCCACCCTGCACTATTTTTCCTGCTTTTTGATTAGCATAAAAAGCTCTGATAATACCAAAAACATCAACACCATGATGGCTAAAAAAACGACGATCTTCCGTTGCAACCACTGCATTAATCAAATGACTGGGCAATTCATAAAAATTAACTTCACTGCCTAAATTCTCACCAAAATTAGTGATTCTTTCACCATTTTTATAATTAACTTGCACAACTTGCTTGTTTTCTTGAACATCTAAACTATCAAGCCCAGGTAAGTCGTAGGAATAATAAAATATCACGATTATACCAAGGACTAAAGCCCAAACCGAGAAAATTAAACCCCATTTTAAAAAGAATTTAAGAAACTTCATATTCTGT
>CAMDRL010000056.1 GCA_945906835.1 Rickettsia typhi | reverse complement strand
TATGGGCAATACAACTACTACAGAATTTTTTGAGCAAAATTTTATCGAGGATTTTTGGCAGATTTTCTAGAATATTTTGTGTTCCAGAAAATATTTTGATGGAAAGGTTGGTGATTAGAGTTTGGAATTGAGTACTTCAGTGGGGACTAGTTAGCTAACAGTGTCTAGCAACCCGAAGGATCTCTTTAGAACTTGTTTACAAGCTCAGAGAAAACTTTTTTATATAAGGCATCACTTGCTTTGCTCAGGATTAAAGGGTTGTTTTAACAATATTAAAATTCTTGTCGCATTTTTATAGATAAAAAATGTGATTGATAAGTTGCTTTCTTTTCAAAAACATAATCAGTGCTGAAGTTTAAGTTATCAATGTGATAGGCGATAATTTCAGTGCCAATTTTTATACTTGTACGATCAGTTTGAGAAATTTTAGAAGTGAAATTACTGTCTTTTTTTGCAAAACTAATATTAGTTATGGGTGCATCATTTATAAGGCTATAGCCGTAGGAAATTTTAAAATTAGAAGAAATTTTATCAAATTCAGGAAATTCTTCAAATTTGGTGATCCAGCCCAAATTAATACCAGCGAGGCTTTCAAGAAAATTAGCGGAAATAGATTCAACCTTTAAATTCAAGCTATCAGCACCTTTTTCGCTGTAACCATCAATATTACTGCGTATGAAATTTAAACTAATTTCAGGCGTAAGATTTAATTCATCATTTAGTTTTTCTACAAAGCCAGTTTTGATTTTAGCATTATAAATTTGTCCGTTATATGACGCATTGGTGTTGCTATCAACTGCTGCAATTGAACGGCTGGAGCTATATTGATTCCAAGAAAATCCTACCAAACTATCTAAAAAATATTTATCAAAATTTTGACCGCCATAAAAATTAATTTGATAAGTATTTACTAAATTGGTTTTTAAATTATTGGCAGATTTAATGTTAGATTTCATGTAGCTTAAAGCCGCTCCAACAGTTACTTCATCATCTGTTTTTTGATCGGAAGCCAGTACAAAACCTAAGGAATTTATTTTATATCCCTCATCATCTTTAACCGCATCTTGAGTTGCAGAACTGCCAAAAGCCTGCATCCATAAACCATTTTCAAAATCATCATTCGAAATTTGATTAATTCTATCCAATCTGCTATCGATAGGTTTTATGGAATTGCTGATAATGTTGATATTATTGGCAAGCATTGCCTTGGTTGATTGTGGAGCTAATTGATTAATAGTTTCGGTGATTTCAGCTTTGCTTAAATTGCTATTATCAAGATAACTTTGAAATTGGGATAATTTCCCCGTAGCAGTTGCGCCAATGTCGTTAATGGTTTTGTAGATATTTTGTACATTTTGATTGCTGGTAATTTGATTCGCTTGCAAGCGATTGATGGTGATAATTAAAGAGTTGGAAATGGCGTTGGTGGTAAATGTTAGCAAGCCACTGCTATTAGAATTTGCTCCATTTAATGTGATATTGGAATTATTTATGGCATTTATTGTTGAGCCACTGGCAGCATTTAAAATAGTAAAATTAGAGCCGCTGTTAATGTAGCTTTGATTAGAGCTGGTGGTGATTGAAAGCTTGGTGTTGCTGTCAATATTGGTAATTCCAGCAATTGTTAAATTTCCAATTTCGCCATTATTAAATTGCACGGCTAAAGTGTCACCGCTGTTTAGAGTAAAATTTCCACTTACAGTTTGGTTGTTGGAACCAATGTTAACAGTGCCCAAGCCACCACCAGAAAGATTGCCAAAAATTGTTAAATTATTGGTTTGATCAAGATTTAAATTGCCATTATTTACTAAAATATCGGCAACATAAATATCAGAAGAAGCAGTAAAAGAGCTGCCAGAATTAATGTTTAAATTATCTAACATATTGCTGGAAGTTCCAATTGAAACGCTTGGCGCAAAAGAAGTTCCAATAATATTTAAAATACCAGAAGAAGCGGAAACGCCTGTAATTGCGGTGTTTATGGAAGATCCTTCGTTAATTGTTAAAGTGGCATTTTCATCAAGAGAAATTGTATTAGCTGTGATGCTGTTGTAAGAATTTAAAGTGCTGCCAGATTTTATAATGAGAGAATTTAAATCAGTGAAACTTGCTGTTTGATTGAAAGTTGTATTGATGGAATCTGATCCAATATTAGTTGAGCCTGCTGCTGATTTACCGTCAACGCTTCCGCTAATTGTGCCGCCAAGAATATTTAAAGTTCCATTGCCAATGTAAATGCCGCCGCTCACATTTCCAGAGTTGTTAATAGTGGCATTGGTGCCTGAATTATAAATTGCATAATTAGGAGAAGAAATGCTGCCAGAATTTGTAATTACTGAATTATTGCCTTCATTTCTAATGCCGTAAATAGT
This sequence comes from Rickettsia typhi, assembly GCA_945906835.1. Lineage (GTDB taxonomy): Bacteria > Pseudomonadota > Alphaproteobacteria > Rickettsiales > UBA1997 > UBA2645. Next base: position 5,742 of record CAMDRL010000056.1, on the reverse strand, counting down.
GGAAGAGGAAGTTGTGATAAAGCCAGAATTAGTAACTTCTGTGTAAGCATCTTTGTTGTAAATACCATTACCGCTACTGTTAATTGTGCCAGAATTATTTACGCTGTTATAACTGCTGGCGCTTGCTGTAGAAGAGCTTGCGGCACTAACATAAATTCCATGAGCCGAAGAGCTGGTTGCGGTGTTGATGGTGCCGGAATTGGTAATTTGATTGGCATTGCCTTGACCATAAATTCCGTAAACTTGTGTTGAAATTGTGCCAGAATTGCTTGCAGAATTATTGTCGCCATTAAGATAAATTCCGTAAGCCGTTGTTTTGCTGGTGGCAATTGAGCCAGAATTATTGACGGCGTTATTTTCGCCTCCAGCATATAATCCGTAAGATGTGGCGCCTTGCGTGGTAATGTTTCCTAAGTTATAAATTATAGAAAAATTACTGATGCTAATTCCACGACCAGAGCTTCCAGTTGTAATAATTACACCGCTGCTGCCATTAGTAATTTGATTATAATTATTAGTGGTTTTAATTCCATAAGCGCTGGAAGTTGATCCTGAATTTCCAGTTGTGATAGTGTGAAGATTGGTGATTTTATTTAAAGAAGAGCTTGAGCCTGTTAATGAGCTGCTGATGCCAACGCCACTGTTTGTAATGTCATAAGTGGTTGTGTAATCAGTTTGACCAGAAGTTAATGTGACAGCGTGAGCTGTATTAGGTAATAGAAGGAAGAAGGTGAGCAAATATTTATGTGGCGACATATCAGCGATCTAAATTAGTGGTAATAATTTTTATTTTGGTATTCATTAAAACTTTAACATTTCTCTGTCATTGTGGAGCCCTGAGCTGGACGGGTTTTGTAACTCCGTCCACAGGTTCAGACTAGTTTAAATAGAAATGAACGAAAGGATGGGGTTACAAACCCCGTCCTGCTTAGGTTTCCATCTCCGTCATCCTGAATTTATTTTAGGATCTTTAGCTGAATAACAATTGGTCTCTAATTTTGTGGAGCAGAACATTGTCTGCCAACTTGAGAGCCAACTTTAAATTCTTTGCCAGATTTTAAATCATCAAGAATTGTTAAGAAATTTTCGCTATTTAAATCTTCAGCAAAATCATCATTAATTTGAACTACAGGGGCATTAACGCAAGCGCCCAAACATTCAACAGCTTTTAAAGTAAAAACTCCATCAAGCGTGGTTTCATCCATTTCAATTCCTAATTTTTCTTCACAATCTTTGATAATTTTATCAATGCCACGCAGCATGCAAGGTGTGGTTTTGCAGAATTGTAATAAATATTTTCCAACTGGTTTCAAGTTGTACATGGTGTAAAAAGTGGCAACCTCATAAACACGAATTTCTGGCAAATCAATGATTTTAGAAATGCATTCAATGGCTTCGCGAGAAATCCAATTATTATTTTGTCTTTGTGCCAAATCAAGAAGAGGCATTACAGCAGATTTTTTTCTATCTTCTGGATATTTATCCAAGATTTCTTGAACTTTTTTTTGGTTTTCTGTGTTGAATTGGAATGTCATTTTTTTGTAAATTATTTATTTCCTAAATAGTTATTTGTCATCCTGAACGAAGTGAAGGATCTCTTCCAACATCATGAGATTCTTCGCTTCGCTCAAACATGACACTTTTTTTGTTCAGTGACGACAATAGGTATTATTTAATAGTTTTCCACACCGCTTTTTTAGCAGCAATCAAAATAGCTAAAAGAATGAGTAAGAAAATCATAGTACGAACGCCCATTTTTTTACGAGCTTCGGTTTCTGGTTCTGCCGCCCATTGTAAAAAATTAACCACATCAATAGTCATTTGTTCCTTGCTAGCAAAGGTGCCATCCTTATATTCAACTTGTCCATCTTCGGTAATTGGAGCTGGCATGGCAATTTGTCTGCCTTCAAAATAAGGGTTATAATATTTTCCTTCAACTGATGGGAAGTCTTCTGGTGCCTCTTGATAGCCATTTAATAAAGAGTAAATATAACTTGGTCCAGCATGACGAGCTTTAGCAATTAGTGAGAAATCTGGTGGATATGCGCCACCATTTGCGCTGCGAGCTGCTTTTTCATTTAAATAAGGACCAACAATTTTATCTGATGGTAAAGCAGGGCGTTCAAACATTTCGCCATCATCATTTGGACCATCTGTAACATTATATTCAGCAGCAATTTGTTTAACTTCATCTTCAGAAAAGCCAATATCAGTTAAACTGCGATAAGCCACTAAATTCAAAGTGTGGCAGCTTGAACAAATTTCTTTGTAAACTTGATAACCTCTTTGAGTGGACTGTTTATCAATTGATCCAAAAAATCCGTCAAAATTCCATTTCATTTCTTTTGGGTGGAGAGCTTTGGTATCAAGAGGCTTTGAACCATTTTCGCTATTTGCTAAAGCTGAAACAGCTAAAGAAAAATTTAGAGTTAAAAATATAGTTAAAAAAACTTTTTTCATTTTTATTTTTGAATTTTATATTCGTCATCCTTGGATTCGAATGGACTTCGAGGATCTCTATTGTTTTAGCGCAATAGATCCTCAACATGCTTTTCATCTCAAGGATAACAATTATATATTAAAATTTGTAAAACTTTTTTGTAAAATCAGCAACTTTTCCATCAATAATTTTTACACCTTCTTTAGCTAAAATAGCGATTTTTTTATCAATTCCAAAAGCGTATCCACCAAGTCCAGCATCAGTTCTTACAACTCTGTGGCAAGGAACTTGTGTTGCGTTAGGGTTGGCGCCAACAATTTGTCCAATAGCTCGATAACCTTTAGTGCCAATTTTTTCAGCAATTGCTTTGTAAGTCGTGACTTTTCCTTTAGGAATTTCTTTTAGTAAATCGTAAACTTTTTGAGCTGTTGTCATGGCTTTTTAATATTGAGTTTGTGTCGGTCTACCGCCCCTAACCCCTCATTATTAAGGAGGGGGACAAAACACTTCTACTTTTTAATGTTTTGCTCTATAATCCGCATCAATAGATTCAGGCAATTCCAAAGTTTTTTCGAACTTAGGCAACAATGGTAAAATTACTAAGAAATAACCGTAATAAAATAAAGTTGCAAAGCGAGAAGCCCAAACATACCAGCCATCTGCAGGAGATTTCCCAAGCCAGCCTAAAAAAACAAAGTTAATTACAAAAAGACAAAAAACTTTTTTGAAAATAGGGCGATAAGCGCCAGATTTTACGGTGCTTTTATCAAGAAAAGGTAAAGCGAATAATAAAGCAATTGCGCCAAACATCATCAATACGCCGCCAAGTTTATCAGGAACTGCGCGCAAAATTGCGTAAAATGGTAAGAAATACCATTCAGGTACAATATGAGCTGGAGTTACCATTGGATTGGCTGGAATGTAATTGTCGGGATGGCCTAAAGAGTTTGGATAAAAGAATAGGAAATATCCAAAAACTAAAAAGAATGCTACAAACCCAACCATATCTTTAATAGTGAAATATGGGTGGAAAGGAATTATGTCTTTTTTGGTTTTGATTTCAACGCCAGTTGGGTTGTTTGAACCTACAGTGTGTAAAGAAACTAAGTGAAGTAAAACAACGCCCACAATCAAGAATGGTAATAAAAAATGAATTACAAAGAAGCGATTTAAAGTTGGGTTATCAACAGAATAACCGCCCCATAACCAACTAACGATACCTTCTCCAACAACGGGAATTGCTGAAAATAAATTGGTAATAACGGTTGCGCCCCAGAAACTCATTTGTCCCCAAGGTAAAACATAGCCCATAAAAGCGGTTGCCATGGTAAGCAAGAAAATAATAATTCCCACCCACCATAAAATTTCACGAGGTGATTTGTAAGAGCCATAATAAAGACCGCGAGTAATGTGAGCATAAAGAGCAACGAAAAACATTGAAGCGCCAACAGCATGAATATAACGAATTAACCAGCCATAACGCACATCACGCATGATATGCTCAACTGAATTAAATGCCATTGCGGTGTTTGGTACATAGTGCATCGCTAAAAATAATCCGCTTAGAATTTGTATTACCAAGGCAATACCAGCAATTGATCCAAAATTCCACCAATAGCTGAGATTTTTTGGATAAGGGTGTTTTAAAAAAGTATTTTCAAGAGTGCCAATAATTGGTAAACGGTCATTAACCCATTTTGCCACTTTTGATTTTTCAGTGATGCTTTTTTCAAGATCGTTTTGAATGTGATTGCTCATATTTTATTTTTTATTTTTTCTCATTTTTGTCACTGCCCGCGGTGGCGGGAATTAATTCTTGTTGCGCCATCTGGATTCCCGCCTACGCAGTAATGACAAAGTGGAGCAGCTATTACAAAATTATCTGACTTTTGTAAAATTAACCAATTTTTATTAATGTATCACTAACAAATTCGTAAGGTGGAATTTCTAAATTTTTTGGAGCAGGACCTTTTCTAATTCTTGCTGAAGTGTCATATTGTGAACCGTGGCAAGGGCAAAACCAGCCTTTATATTCACCTTCTTTGGCAATTGGAATACAGCCTAAATGTGTACAAATTTCAATTGTAACAAGCCATTCTTCTTTGCCAGCTTTTACTCTTTCAGAATCTTTTTGCGGATCACGCAGTTCAGATAATTCAACTTTATTTGCTTCGTCAATTTCTTCTTGGCTGCGTCTTCTAACTGAAACTGGCTTACCACGCCACATTGCCTTTTTTTGTTCACCAGCTTTGATGTTGGAAATATCAATTTCAACTGAAGCAAGTGCCGCGACATCTTTTGAAGGATTCATGCTATCAACAAAAGGCAAAATTGCACAAGCAAGACCAATTCCAGCAGCTGTATATGCGGTGCCAGTAAGTAATTTTCTACGATTTTCGTCTTTAACCGTTTCTTTAGTTTTTTCTTCTGGCGATAAATTAGGTTGTTCTTGTTGTGCCATTTCTAGAGGTTTTTATGAATGTTAGAATTTTTAAAAAAAAGAGGTCGCTTTTTTAGTCGTCTTTTGCATATTTATCAACATAAAGTTTTTCAGTCTCAATAATAGCCCTCTAAATTATCATCCTTGATTTTACCAAATAAAATCGTGGATCTCATGAGGTTCTAGCTTTCTAAGTAAAATCTCATTATATCCTTGAACCGCAAGCGGTTCAAGGATGACGAGTTTGTTTAAAAAAATCAAATTAAAGAATAAAATGACAATACTAAAAATAAAAAAACTTCCTAACGGATTTGATTTGCCTTTGCCAAAATATGAAACCAAAGGCAGCGCTGGTATGGACTTATTGGCTGCAATTGATGAAAATATCACAATTAAACCAAGCGAAATAAAATTAGTAAAAACTGGAATTTCAATTGCTTTGGAAAATGGTTTTGAAGCGCAAGTTCGTCCAAGATCTGGGCTTGCTTTAAAAAATGGTATTACAGTTTTGAACACTCCGGGAACCATTGATTCAGATTATCGCGGTGAAGTTTGTGTGATTTTAATTAACCATTCACAAGTTGATTTTGTAATTACCAGAGGCATGAGAATTGCGCAAATGGTGGTTGCAGCTTGTATTCAAGGGGAACTTGTGCAGGTTGAAGATTTAGATGAAACCGTTAGGGGAATTGGTGGCTTTGGTTCAACAGGCTTGAAGCATAATAATTAATTTTGTACACATGTAGAAAATTCATTTTTTTAGGCGTTATTTTTTTGATTTTAAAAACATCCAGCGCCAGTCTACATCTGCAATACCGACTTATGTTTATTAAAATTATAAAAGTTAGAAAATTTAAAATTT